>NZ_FOKH01000062.1:0-1978 GCF_900111955.1 Pseudomonas sp. NFIX10
AGCGTGTAGTCGCGCTGACTACGCCTTTTTGCTGATTTCATTACGCCCTCCTGAAAACGGATCAGAAGGTGTAAACCTTATTCAGGACGGGACAGAAAAATAAAATAGGGGGACAGATTTATTTTCTGCCCCCTTCGTCAGCCCTAAAAGCCGCCCCCCTCAACATGGTAAACCCTCGGCTCCTCCGAAAAGTATTCCTCCAACCCCATCATGAACAGCCGATGGTCTTCACTCGCTTCGAAGCCCGGTGTGTGGTCTTCCAGCGATTGCCACCGCACGATCAGGTTGAACTGCTCGGGGGTTTCGATCCCTTGCGCCAGCATGTGGCCGCCGTACCCCTTGGCGCGGGTGAGCAATGGAGCGACCTCGGCAAATGCGCGGCAGAACGTTTCGATGCGTTCTTTGTGGACAGGAAGCACAGCGATTTCGTAAACCATGACGCACCTCTGAATTGGGTAAAAACTCCGCACTTACGGAATGAGCGATGGCTCGACGGCAATGGCGATTTTGCCTCGGAGACCGTTGTTGGCGCTTTCCAGCCGGGCATGGGCCAGGGGAATGTCGGCCAGCGAATAGACGGCGCCGACATGGGGACGCAGCTGACCGCGGGCTATCAATGCGCTCAGCTCATCGAGCTTGCCGCGGTTTTGCCGGGTAAACACGAAGTGATAGCTCGCGTTCTTGCCCCAGGCCTGGACGAGGTTTTGTGGCTGGGCGATGTCCACGATCGAGACGACGCGGCCCAGTTGGGCGAGGACGTCGGGGCTGCGGGACAGTGTGTTGCCGCCAATGGTGTCGAATACGACATCCACGCCGCGGCCCGCGGTTTCCCGAAAAACAGCGTCGACATAATCTTCTTTTCCGTAGTCGATGATCACGTCGGCACCCAAGTTGCGGGCAAACTCAGCGTTTGTTTCGCGCACCGTGGTGAACACCCGGGCGCCCATGGCTTTCGCCACTTGGATCGCGACATGCCCGACGCCTCCAGCGCCGCCGTGGACAAGAATGCTCTCCCCTACCCTGAGTGCCGCGCGCACCACCAGCGCTTCCCACACCGTCCCGCCCACCAGGGTCAGGCTTGCGGCCTCAAGATGGCTCAGCTCGGGCGGTTTCTTCCCGATAATGCTTTCGGCCGCGACGTGGTACTCGGCGTAGCTGCCTGACCCTTCAAATATTTGCGGGGTGTACCAGACTTCGTCTCCAGGCGCGAAGGCGGTCACACCGGGCCCGACGGCTTCGACCACGCCGGAGACGTCGTGGCCGGTGATGGCCGGCAGAGGCACCAGGTCGGAATAGTCGCCGCGTCGAACCTGGTAATCCAACGGGTTGATGGAAGTGGCATGCACCCGGACCAGGACTTGCCCCGCTTGCGGCACGGGCTTGGGCACGTCGCGGAGTTCGAACGATTCAGGACCGCCGAATGATTTAAGCATCATCGCTTTCATAGTAAATCCTCGTATCGATAAAAAGGGATATCGGGATATCTCGATATTCTGTGGTAAAAAAACGCTACAGGTCTTTGCCAATGATCTCGGCGAGAGCACTGATGGTTGCTTCATTGCGTTTGTAATAGGTCCACTGGCCGATGCGCCTGACTTCGACCAGACCCACCCGTTGCAACGTAGCCAGATAACCGGACACCGTTGACTGCGACAGGCCGATCCCTTCCTGGATACTGCTGACGCAGACGCCGACCGTGTGAACGTCACCCTCATCCTGCGGGGGGAAGTTCTTTGCCGGATCCTTCAAACCTTTCAGGATTTGGAGACGTGTCGGGTTTGAGAGGGCTTTGAATATTTCGAGTAGGTCCATGCGGCTAGGATATCGAGATTTTTCGATATGTCAATACGTGAATTAGGAGAGCTCGTGAGCTGGGGTTTTGCGGCTGCTTCACGCCCTGAGCTCTTCCGTCAACATGCTTTCGTTGCCTCCGGTGCTCTTATCAAAGGCGAGTCGTGGCGGGCCAAGGCTTGTAAAT
>NZ_FOKH01000038.1:0-69139 GCF_900111955.1 Pseudomonas sp. NFIX10
CCCGGTCGCGTGGGATATCCAGCCGCAGCGGACCATCTCCGGTCAAAACGGTTTTTCCACTCTTGCCATTGCGCTGATTAGTTTCATCCTCCGGGCGCTGCGCGCCCGGGGGATAGCCCAAGTGGTGGCCGAGTTCAGCGGTCAAGGCTCGTTCAATCAGGGCCTTCTTGAACGCTGCCGAGGCGTCCTCGATGGCTTCCGCTGTCATCAGCCCCTCACCAAACTGCTCAAGCAGCTCTTTGGGGATTTTGGGCAGGTCACGCAGGGGTTTCTTTTTGGTTGGCATACATGCACCTCTTACTCATGTTATGCCCGAACACAAAATTTCTGACACTCCCCTGGACACATGATGTCTAAATACCGCAAACCCAGTGTGGGAGCGAGCTTGCTCGCGATGACGATCTGTCAGACACATCCAGCCAAGAGTCAGCCCGGCATCCAAAAATCAACGGGCCTAGCCTTTGATGACCTGATCATTGGAGAGGCGAAGGAATGCCTGATCTACCTGCTTCACATCGCTTGCGCACTGGCCGTTACGGTGAGTTGAATCGAATCTATTTATTGACCACTAACACGGTTGGGCGAAAGCCGATTTTCCAGGATTTCGCTTTAGGCAGATTGGTCGTTGAACAATTTCGGTGTGCCCAGGATAAGAAATGGGCGAAGTCATTGGCGCGGGTGGTTATGCCTGATCATTTCCATTGGTTGATTGAATTGCAGCAAGGCTCGTTGAATGAGTTGATGCAAAAAACCAAGTCTTTAAGTGCTCGGGCGGTGAACCTGTCCTCTGGGCGACAAGGTAGCCTGTGGCAACAGGGATACCATGACCGAGCGCTGCGGCGCGAGGAGGACTTGGTCAAGCTCGCTCGCTACGTTGTCGCCAACCCGCTGCGGGCAGGTCTGGTGACGCGATTGGGTGACTATCCACTGTGGGATGCGATATGGGTTCAATCTGAAGTCGAGGTGCCTTCAATCGCGAGCAAGCTCGCTCCCACAGGGTTGATGCTGGACACATAATGTCTAGACACCGCAAACCCAGTGTGGGAGCGAGCTTGCTCGCGATTGAAGGCAACTCGGTCTTCAGTCTGGTTCACACCCCTTCAACACCAACCGAATGATCGTCTGCGCCGCGGCTTCGTAATCCGCTTCATCCAGCTTCGCCTTGCCGGTCACGGCGCTGATCTGCCAGTCGAAGTCGGCATAGGTCTGGGTGGCGGCCCAGATGCTGAACATCAGGTGGTTGGGGTCGATGGGGGCGATCTGGCCGCGGTCGATCCAGCTCTGGATGCAGGTGATGTTGTGCCGGGCCTGGGCGTTGAGTTGTTCCACCAGATCGGGGCTCAGGTGGGGGGCGCCGTGCATGATTTCGCTGGCGAAGACTTTCGAGGCGAAGGGCAGGTCGCGGGAGATGCGGATCTTGGAGCGGATGTAATGGCTCAGCACCTCGCCGGGCACACCGTCGGCATTGAACGGTGTCGAGGCCTGGAGAATCGGCTCGATGATGCTTTCCAGCACCTCGCGGTAGAGGTTTTCCTTGGATTTGAAGTAGTAGTAGACGTTGGGTTTGGGCAGGCCTGCCTTGGCCGCGATGTCGCTGGTCTTGGTCGCGGCGAAGCCCTTGTCGGCAAATTCTTCGCTGGCGGCACGCAGGATCAATTCTTTGTTGCGCTCGCGGATTGTGCTCATAAACCCAGGGGTTCCTTGCCTGTTCTGGCGGAGGCGCATGGTAGCACCGGCTTCGCGCGACGCTCAAGAATGCCCCAAGGCGCCGCGGCTCGCGGTATGCTGCGCGGCATTATTATTCAAGGAGCCCCTTCATGGCTGGAAGCAGTTTGCTGGTATTGATCGACGACATCGCCACCGTGCTCGACGATGTCGCGCTGATGACCAAGATGGCCGCCAAGAAAACCGCCGGCGTGCTGGGCGACGACCTGGCGCTCAATGCCCAGCAAGTGTCGGGCGTGCGTGCCGAGCGGGAGCTGCCAGTGGTGTGGGCGGTGGCCAAGGGATCGTTCATCAACAAATTGATCCTGGTGCCGTCGGCGCTGGCGATCAGCGCCTTCGTCCCTTGGTTGGTGACGCCGTTGTTGATGGTGGGCGGCGCCTATTTATGCTTCGAGGGGTTCGAAAAGCTCGCCCACAAGTTCCTTCACAGCAAGGCCGAGGACCAGGCCGAACATGCGCAACTGGTCGAGGCGGTGGCGGATCCGGCGGTCGATCTGGTGGCTTTTGAAAAGGACAAGATCAAGGGCGCTGTACGCACCGACTTCATCCTCTCGGCCGAAATCATCGCCATCACCCTCGGCACCGTCGCCGACGCAGCACTGACCCAGCAGGTGATCGTCCTGTCGGGCATCGCCATCGTCATGACCATTGGCGTCTATGGCCTGGTGGCCGGGATCGTCAAGCTCGATGACCTGGGACTCTGGTTGACGCACAAGCCAGGCCAGGCCGCCAAAAGCATCGGCGGTGCGATCCTGAGTGCGGCACCCTACATGATGAAAAGCCTGTCGGTGATCGGCACCGCGGCGATGTTCCTGGTGGGCGGTGGCATCCTGACCCATGGCGTGCCAGTGGTGCATCACTGGATCGAAGGCGTGACGGCCAGCGCCGGTGGTGCCGGGTTTATCGTGCCGACGTTGCTCAATGCCGTGGCGGGGATCGTCGCAGGGGCGGCGGTGTTGGTGGGAGTGACGGCGGTCGGCAAGGTTTGGAAAGCGCTGAAAGGCTGAAGCTGACAACCGTTAACTGCTCTCGACCTCGGGTCGGGGCCAGCTAATACATTTGGAAAAATCAATGATCGAAACCTTTCAATTGCTGACGCTGTATGTGCTTTCTGTCGTGGTGTTCTGCTTGGTTGCCGGGCGCTTCCCTTTGCTCGCCCCTGAAGCACAGCACCGGGTCTCGTCGTTGGATGGCCTGCGTGGAGTCCTTGCAACAGCGGTGGTGGTTCACCACTTCGCCATCACCTTTATGTGGCACAGCACCGGAACCTGGCAAGTCACTGACAGCCGCGTCATCAACAATATGGGGGCCGTACCGGTGTCCTTGTTCTTTATGATCACGGGCTACCTTTTTACACAAAAAGTGATCAGAGGGCAGCCCAAGTGGGGCCCGCTGCTTTCCTCTCGATTGCGTCGCATCTTCCCAATGTACATCGCGTCTGTTCTTTTGGTTGCCGCTATCAGTTTCTACCAGACAAGGGGAGAGCTAAGCCCATTGCTCGACAATTTTGCCGCATTCGGCAGCTGGTTAATTTTCCTGGGAGGACCGATCAATGGATTTCCAGACAGCAAACTGATTAACGCTTCTGTGCAGTGGACACTGATGTATGAGGCGCTTTTCTATCTCTCGCTCCCGCTCATATACTGCCTGTTCCGTCGCCGGCTGCCGATCCTCGCCTTGCTGATTTCCATTGGCGCAATTGCAATCTTGTGGTCGGAGTATCATCACGTATTTCACAAGCGGTACATCAAGCTATTTCTGGTGGGTATGGCTGTCGCCTTTTTTGAACCTCGGCTGCGCAAGACGTCGCTCAGCTTTTCAAATCTCTGGTGCTCTCTTATTGCCGCCGGGATCCTGCTTGCGAGTCTGAAGATGCGCTCATATTCAACGGGGCAGATGTTGATTCTCGGTATTCCGTTTGGACTGTTCGTTCTTGGCAACAACCTGCACGGACTCTTGGAACATAAGGGGTTAAAAGTACTCGGGGAAGCGAGCTACAGTATCTATCTGCTGCACGGTATCGTGATCTACAGTTTGTTCAGCCTACTGAAAATATACAACTTCACAGAATACACACCCGTTGGCTATGCATGGTATTTGCCGCTTATCATTCTGGCGGTGAGCGCGTTGAGCGTTTTGACCTATTGGTCAATCGAGCGACCATTCATCATATCGCCCCTCAAGAGGCTTGATAGAGCAGTCGAGAAAATATGATTGCCAAATGCGTTCTGATCCATCGATCAGAATGGATGCTGTGTGACAGACATTCGTAATAATTCAGCTACAAATTCCGGAAGACCCCGGTATCTTTAACCTTTTTTACGAGAACGAAATGGCCTATCTGCCTCCCGATATTACATCGCAAAAGCTCCTGATCGTTTGTCGGGACGTCGGTGGTTATGTCAAGCGGCTTAGCGATTACTTATCCGAAAATAACGAGGTCACTTTCGTTGATCTGTCTGCACCGCGCGATGAGATTCGGTTTCTGCCCGGAAAGCTGCGACGATGGCTGAAGAAATTCCTGACAGTTCGTGCAGCGCGCCGCCAGATTCAAAAGGCCGGGAAAGTCGACTCTGTACTCATCATCAATCCCGCGCAGATCGATATCACTCTTGTCGATCAGGCAATGGTTGCAGGACAGCAGACAGTCGCGTTCCTGTCTGACGGTGTTGCAAGACTTGCCATGTCGGTTGCTCAGTTAGCCCGTTTCGACAAGGTCTACACTTTCGACGATGCAGACGCCCGGGAATATGGGTATCGGAAGCTCAGTAACTACATCTACGAGCTCAATACAGAGCTTGAAACTACGCGTGAATACAAGGCGTTTGTAGTGATGGCGGGTAAGAATCGCATTGACGTGCTGGGCAGAATTGCAGCGGAATTTGATCGTCTTGGCCACACCAATTATAAGTTCCTGGTACAAAGCAAGGTGATCGAAAACGCCAGCCCCGCTATCACTTTTTTCAGGGAAAGAATGTCGCTCGAGGAAGTTGGCGACCTGATTAGACGCTCGGAAATCCTGATCGATATCGTCCGGCCGGGTCATGCAGGCCTGAGCTTTCGCTTCTTCGACGCTTTGTTCTACCGGAAGAAGATCATCACCAACAATCCGTCGGTAATGAATTACGATTTTTATGATGCGCGGAACATTCTGGTCATTGACAGTGACTGCCCTGTTATCCCGCCGTCATTTCTCGTTGAGGAGTACATTGATCCACCTGCGGATGTGGTCCAGAAGTACAGCATGAGTAGCTGGGCGAGCGAAGTGTTTGCTCCACTTGCCGATGATCGGCGATAGGGCCTGCTGCGCCACAATGCATAGCCCTGTACTGTGAAAAGCCCCCCGTCATCGAGAATGCCGGGGGGCTTTTTGTTTATGGGACGCCAGGCAGGTGGAGTCAGTTATTAAGCACATCCGCACAAGGCGCAACTGCACTCTTGCGCGGGATTACTCCGCGATCTGCAACTTGCGCGATTCGGTGTACACGTAACGCACCTTCTCATACTCGAAGGGCGTGTTCAGTTGCCCATAGCGGAAACTGGTCTGGTAGCGCTTGTCGACGCCGCGCAGGAGCAGCAACTCCGGGTGGTTGGAGCTGACTTCGGAGACGTTCAGGAAGTTGATCGCCGATTCGGCCGTGTAGTCCACCAGCAGGCCCGAGGTGTCGCGCAGGTTCGACGGGCCGAAGATCGGCAGCACGAAATACGCGCCGGCCGGTACGCCATAGAAGCCGAGGGTCTGGCCGAAGTCTTCGCTCTGGCGCGGCAGGCCCATGGCGGTGGCCGGGTCCCACAGGCCGGCGATGCCCACAGTGGTGTTGAGCAGCAGCCGCGCCGTGGTTTCCATTGAACGCTTGCCCTTGAATTGCAGCAGGCTGTTCATCAGGTTCGGCACGTCCCCCAGGTTGTTGAAGAAATTGCTGACCCCGGTGCGCACGAAGCCAGGGGTAATGTAGCGATAGCCATCGACGACGGGCAGGAAGACCCATTGGTCGAAGCGGTAGTTGAAGTGATAGACCCGGCGGTTCCAGGATTCCAGCGGGTCATAGACGTTCAACGCGTTGAGGGTCGAGCGCTCGAACTCGCGCTGGTCCAGCCCCGGGTTGAACTTGAGTTTGGTCAGCGGTTCCTTGAAACCGTCCGAATCCACCACCACAGGCGCATTGGCTTTGCTGTTGTCGGCGTGGACCATGCCCGCACTCATTAACGCAGCGATAAGCAGCAGATATTTAGCCACGGAAAAACTCCAGCATGGCGTCGCTGTTGACGCGGTAGTTAAGGTTGCCGCAGTGGCCGCCCAGCGGATAAACCGTCAGGCGATCGCCAAAGGTCTTGCGCAGGAAGCCCAGGTCGCCCGGGCCGAGAATGACGTCGTCGGCATTGTGCATGACGGCAATCTTCGGGCTGTCGTGCAGGTAATCCTTCAGCGCGTACAGGCTGACCTGGTCGACCAGTTGCAGCAGGCTGCCGCCGTCGGTGCGCGCGCGCCACATCGGGATCACCTGCTCGGTGAGGTAACAGTCGAAATCGCATTGCAGCGCACGCTTGAGGAACGGCGTCAGGCTGGTGCTTTCGGTGATCGGGAACTTGGGGGGGATGATCAGGCCGCGACGGTTGATCAGGTCCGAGGTGAACGCGATGTCCGCCGCCGAGAAACGGAACGAGGTGCCGATCAACATCGCCATCTGTTCATTGCTCAGGTGCTGCTTGGACTGTTGGAAGTCGTAGAGCAGGGCATCGTTGAGGTCGATGTAGCCTTTTTGCTGGAAGTAACGGGTCAGCTTGTTCAGTACCAGTTCATAGAAGGTCGTGGTGCTGTTGATGCCCTTGACTTCGGTCTGGACCAGTTTGTCCAGGTTGGTGATCGAGGTGTAGAGGTTCACCGGCGGGTTCAGCAGCAGCACTTTCTTGAAATTGAAGCTGCGCCGGGTTTCGTCCAGGTGGGCGACAAAGGCCGCATCCAGGGCGCCGAGGCTGTAGCCAGTCAGGTAGTACTCGGTCACCGGCAGCTTGGGGTTCTGCGCGCGCACGGCCTGCATCACCCGGTACATGTCCTCGGCGTCTTCCTTGGAAATGCCCGGCGTGGCAAAGCGCGAAGCGGCACTCATGAAGTCGAAACTGGTGGGCGAGGACAACTGCACCACGTGGTAGCCGGCCTTGTAGTAGAGGCGCTTGAGGTATTCGTTGAGGGTGCTGTCGTAGCGCGCACCGGTGCCGGCGATCAGGAAGATCAGCGGCGCGGGCTTGTCCTGGGTGGCCATGCGGTAGGTGAGGCTTTTTACCGGCCAGAAGTTGTCCGGCAGGATGAACTCGCGTTCCGGGCGCAGGGTCAGGCTGTGGTCCGCCTGATTGATGTCTTCGATCAGCGGCAGCTCCGGACGCAGGTCCGGCGGCGTGGTGGCGATGGTCGCCTCGAACGGGTTGGTCAAGGGGTAGCCATAGCTGGCGGCGTCAATATCTGCCGCCAGCGCGGACGCACTCAGGATAAGGCCGCCGAGGAGGGCAGCGAAGCGCAAGGAACGGAGCATGACTGGATCCCTTAGAGGAAGGTGCCGAATGAAGTTCGCAGCCTATGACCACCGAAGCGGAGCCAAGTGCCATGATGGGCACAAAACAGGCACGGACGGGGCGCGATAGTAGCGGGACGATACACGGTCATGTGCAGTTACGGCTAGTTATCTGGCATTTACCGGATTTTGGCCTGCAAATCTCACGTGTGAGGAAGCGCCAATTGCCTGGAAACAGTAGCTGGCGTTCTGATGTCGTTTCTCGTTGCTTCGACGTCGCAGACAGAGCAGGTTGCGCAACGTCACAGGTTGATGATCGATCCTGTCAGTACTCCACTGGCGTTCAGACCGGTTTGAGGGCGAGCGTGATGGGGGCGCTGAGCATCATAACTATACGTTGACGCCGCCCGGCATCCGTCGGGCGCAGCACTTTCGGGGAAGTAACGATGAAGATGCGACGACTCTTGGGCGCAGGTGCCGCACTGGTACTGGCCATCAGTTCCACCTTGGCCAGCGCCGAAACCAAAACCCTGAGCATCGGTTACGTTGACGGCTGGTCCGACAGCGTCGCGACCACCCACGTGGCCGCCGAAGTGATCAAGCAAAAACTCGGTTATGACGTGAAGCTGCAAGCGGTCGCGACCGGGATCATGTGGCAAGGCGTGGCCACCGGCAAACTCGACGCGATGCTCTCGGCCTGGCTGCCGGTGACTCACGGCGACTATTGGACCAAGAACAAGGACTCGGTAGTCGATTACGGCCCCAACTTCAAGGACGCAAAAATCGGCCTGATCGTGCCGGAGTACGTCAAGGCCAAGTCGCTCGAGGATCTCAAGACCGACGACTCCTTCAAGAAGCGCATCGTCGGCATCGACGCCGGTTCAGGCGTGATGCTCAAGACCGAACAGGCAATCAAGGATTACGACCTGACCGGTTATCAACTCAAGGCCAGTTCCGGCGCCGGCATGATCGCCGAGCTGACCCGTGCCGAGAAGAAAAACGAATCCATCGCGGTCACCGGTTGGGTGCCGCACTGGATGTTCGCCAAGTGGAAACTGCGCTTCCTGGAAGACCCGAAAGGCGTCTACGGCGCGGCTGAGACTGTAAACAGCATCGGCAGCAAGGAACTGGGCACCAAGGCCCCGGAAGTGGTCGAGTTCCTGAAGAAATTCCAATGGGCGTCGAAAGACGAGATCGGCGAAGTCATGCTGGCGATCCAGGAAGGCGCCAAGCCGGACGCCGCTGCCAAGGACTGGGTCGCCAAGCACCCGGACCGCGTGAAGGAGTGGACCGGCAAGTAATCAATCTGATTTAGCTGGCTCGCGAAGCCGCATGACGTTGTGTCATGCGGCTTTTTTGTGCCTGTAATTCTTCGATGGGTGCCGGACCCCTTTGTGGGAGCGAGCTTGCTCGCGATAGCGATGTGTCTGCTTGCATCGATGTTGAATGTGGCGCCGTCATCGCGAGCAAGCTCGCTCCCACAGGGGGGATTACGAATAATGTGCGGAAAACTGGCAAAACCGTCATGTCGTTCTAATACTAAGGTCGTCTGGAACCTGGCCTTGAGCCGCATAGAGTAGGGTCGTTCCAATTAAATCTGTGCTGCGAGGATAAAAACAATGAACGACAGCATTTACCTCTCGATTCAAAACAGCCCGCGCTTCAAGGAGCTGGTGAGAAAAAGGGAAAGGTTCGCCTGGATTCTCTCGGCGATCATGCTTGGGCTGTATTCCGGCTTCATTCTTCTGATCGCCTATGGGCCACACATTCTCGGGGCCAAGATCACGCCTGAGTCCACCATCACCTGGGGTATTCCCATCGGTGTCGGCCTGATTCTCTCGGCCTTCGTCCTGACCGGTATCTACGTGCGACGTGCCAACGGCGAGTTCGACGACCTGAACAATGCGATTCTCAAGGAGGCTCAGCAATGATCCGGCGTCTACTGGCTCTATTGAGCATCGCGGCATTCGCACCGGGCGCCTGGGCGGCTGATGCACTGACCGGTGCCGTGCAGAAACAACCCCTCAACGTCGCGGCTATCCTGATGTTCGTGGCCTTCGTCGGCGCGACTTTATATATCACCTACTGGGCGTCCAAGAAAAACAACTCGGCGGCCGACTATTATGCGGCCGGCGGCAAGATCACCGGGTTCCAGAATGGCCTGGCAATCGCGGGCGACTACATGTCGGCGGCGTCCTTCCTGGGCATTTCCGCGCTGGTGTTCACCTCCGGTTATGACGGCCTGATCTACTCCATCGGCTTCCTGGTGGGCTGGCCGATCATCCTGTTCCTGATCGCTGAACGCCTGCGCAACCTGGGTAAATATACCTTTGCCGACGTGGCGTCCTATCGCCTCGGGCAAACCCAGATCCGCAGTCTGTCCGCCTGCGGCTCGCTGGTGGTGGTGGCGTTCTACCTGATCGCGCAAATGGTCGGTGCCGGCAAGCTGATCCAGCTGCTGTTCGGCCTGGACTACCACGTTGCGGTGATCCTGGTGGGTATCCTGATGTGCCTCTACGTGCTGTTCGGCGGCATGCTGGCCACCACTTGGGTGCAGATCATCAAGGCGGTCTTGCTGCTGTCGGGTGCTTCGTTCATGGCGTTGATGGTCATGAAACACGTCAACTTCGACTTCAACATGCTGTTTGCCGAAGCGGTGAAGGTTCACCCTAAAGGCGAGGCGATCATGAGCCCCGGCGGCTTGGTGAAGGATCCGATCTCGGCCTTCTCCCTGGGCCTGGCGCTGATGTTCGGTACCGCTGGCCTGCCGCACATCCTGATGCGCTTCTTCACCGTGAGCGACGCCAAGGAAGCGCGCAAGAGCGTGCTGTATGCCACCGGCTTCATCGGTTACTTCTACATCCTGACCTTCATCATCGGCTTCGGCGCGATCCTGCTGGTCAGCACCAACCCGGCCTTCAAGGACGCGGCAGGTGCCTTGCTGGGCGGTAACAACATGGCGGCGGTGCACCTGTCCAACGCTGTGGGCGGTAGCATCTTCCTGGGCTTCATTTCGGCGGTGGCGTTCGCGACCATCCTGGCGGTGGTAGCGGGCCTGACCCTGGCCGGTGCCTCGGCGGTGTCCCATGACCTGTATGCCAGCGTGATCAAGAAAGGCAAGGCCAACGAGAAGGACGAGATTCGCGTCTCGAAAATCACCACCATCGCCCTGGCGGTGCTGGCGATCGGCCTGGGTATCCTGTTCGAGAAGCAGAACATCGCGTTCATGGTGGGCCTGGCGTTCTCCATCGCGGCGAGCTGCAACTTCCCGGTACTGCTGCTTTCGATGTACTGGAAGAAGCTGACCACCCGTGGCGCCATGGTCGGCGGCTGGCTGGGCCTGGTCAGTGCCGTGGGCCTGATGATCCTCGGCCCGACCATCTGGGTGCAGATCATGGGTCACGAGAAGGCGATCTTCCCGTATGAGTACCCGGCGCTGTTCTCGATGATCATTGCGTTCGTCGGCATCTGGTTCTTCTCCATCACCGACAAGTCGGCTGAAGGCGCAAACGAACGGGCGTTGTTCTTCCCGCAGTTCGTGCGTTCGCAGACTGGCCTGGGGGCGAGTGGGGCGGTTAAACATTGATGTAGCGGTCAATGCTTGAAGAAATACCCCGGTCGAGAGGCTGGGGTATTTTTTTGTGCCGGGTTTAAGGGTGGCAGGGCTGCCGTCATCGCGAGCAAGCTCGCTCCCACAGGGGATCTCCAGTGAGCACGGGGTTTGTATTAACAGGTCAACTGTGGGAGCGAGCTTGCTCGCGATGGCGTCGGGACTGTCAATGCCGCTTCTGGATCAGATGAAAAGAGGCATAAACAAAACAGCCCCTGCTCTTATATAAGAAGCAGGGGCTGTTTCGGTGCAGCTTGGGGCCTATTGCAAGGCGGGTCTTACTTGCGGTCTTCCAGCTGGGTGATGTCACGCGACTCGTAGCCGGTGTACAGCTGGCGCGGGCGGCCGATCTTGTACGGGCTGGAGAGCATTTCCTTCCAGTGGGAGATCCAGCCGACGGTCCGCGCCAGGGCGAAAATCACGGTGAACATGCTGGTTGGAATGCCGATCGCCTTGAGGATGATCCCCGAGTAGAAGTCGACGTTCGGGTACAGCGAGCGCTCGATGAAGTACGGGTCGGTCAGGGCGATCTCTTCCAGGCGCATGGCCAGTTCGAGTTGCGGATCGTTCTTGATCCCCAGTTCCTTGAGCACTTCGTCGCAGGTCTGCTTCATTACGGTAGCGCGCGGGTCGCGGTTCTTGTAGACCCGGTGACCGAAGCCCATCAGCTTGAACGGATCGTTCTTGTCCTTGGCCTTGGCGATGAACTTGTCGATGTTCGAGACATCGCCGATTTCATCGAGCATGGTCAGCACCGCTTCGTTCGCACCGCCGTGGGCAGGGCCCCAGAGTGCGGCGATGCCGGCGGCGATACAGGCGAACGGGTTGGCGCCCGAAGAGCCGGCCAGGCGTACGGTGGACGTGGAGGCGTTCTGCTCGTGGTCGGCATGGAGGATGAAGATCCGGTCCATGGCCTTGGCGAGCACCGGGCTGATCGGTTTGATCTCGCACGGGGTGTTGAACATCATATGCAGGAAGTTCTCTGCATAGGTCAGGTCGTTGCGCGGGTACATCATGGGCTGGCCCATGGAGTACTTGTAGACCATGGCTGCCAGGGTCGGCATCTTCGCCACCAGGCGGATCGCGGAGATTTCGCGATGCTGGGGGTTATTGATGTCCAGGGAGTCGTGGTAGAAGGCCGAGAGCGCGCCGACAACGCCGCACATGACGGCCATCGGGTGGGCATCGCGACGGAAGCCGTTGAAGAAGGTCTTCAACTGCTCGTGAACCATGGTGTGGTTCTTCACGGTGCTGACGAACTGGGCTTTTTGCTCGGCGGTTGGCAGTTCGCCGTTGAGCAGCAGGTAGCAGGTTTCCAGGTAGTCCGATTTTTCAGCCAGTTGCTCGATCGGGTAGCCGCGGTGCAGCAGGATGCCGTTGTCGCCGTCGATGTAGGTGATTTTCGACTCGCACGAGGCGGTCGACATGAAACCTGGGTCAAAGGTGAAACGGCCCGTGGCCGTCAGGCCCCGTACGTCGATTACATCGGGACCAACGGTGCCGGTTAAAATGGGCAGCTCGACGGGGGCTGCGCCCTCGATGATCAACTGCGCTTTTTTGTCAGCCATGTGGCCTCCTATTAATGCTTGAAATCATCAGACAGACCCCCCACGCAGGGCCCGCACCACTATAGTGAGATAAATCCGAAAGTCAATTTGCCTAAAGTCTTGCTCCAGAAGGCTTTAACCGCACTTTTTCCGCGAAATTACCTGCCGTTTACGCCTTTTGCGCCATATGTGCAATGCGCTATTAGGGGAAGGTGAACGCGTTGTCATTAGTAGCCTAACTGTCTATACTCGGCCACCGACCGCCAGGGGCTTTTGGGCCTGCTTTCTTGGGGGTCGTCACTCCCTGGGTGGTGAGTACCTGACCAGTGCGCGCCCCAACAACTTTGCCCTGATTGTTAGGGGCTCTTCAGTGTGAAAAAAAAGCCGTGAAAAGCCAACGACCTGTAAACCTAGACCTAAGGACCATCAAACTCCCAGTCACTGCTTACACGTCCATTCTTCACCGTATTTCCGGTGTCATCCTCTTCGTCAGCCTGGCCATCATGCTTTATGCATTGGACAAGTCGCTCGATTCGGAAGAAGGCTTCGGTCAGGTGAAAGCGTGTCTGACCAGTCCGCTAGCCAAGCTAGTGATTTGGGGCATCCTGTCCGCCTTGCTGTATCACTTGGTCGCCGGTGTGCGCCACTTGATCATGGACATGGGCATCGGTGAGACGCTGGAAGGCGGCAAGCTGGGCTCGAAAATCATTATCGCCGTGTCTGCGGTGCTGATCGTTCTGGCAGGAGTCTGGATATGGTAACCAACGTCACGAACCTTTCGCGTTCGGGCCTTTACGACTGGATGGCCCAGCGTGTGTCTGCGGTCGTTCTCGCGGCTTACTTCATTTTCCTGATCGGATATGTCGTGGCAAACCCTGGCCTGGGCTATGCCCAATGGCATGAACTGTTCGCAAACAACTGGATGCGTATCTTCAGTCTGCTGGCACTTGTCGCACTGGGCGCTCACGCCTGGGTCGGCATGTGGACCATCGCGACCGACTACCTGACGCCCATGGCGTTCGGCCAGTCGGCGACTGCCGTACGTTTCCTTTTCCAGGCAGTATGCGGCGTTGCGATGTTCGCTTACTTCGTCTGGGGTGTGCAGATTCTCTGGGGTATCTGATCCATGGCTAACATTCCAACGATTTCTTTCGACGCCATCATCATTGGTGGTGGCGGTGCCGGCATGCGCGCAGCGCTGCAACTGGCACAGGGCGGTCACAAGACTGCCGTGATCACCAAGGTTTTCCCGACGCGCTCGCACACCGTTTCCGCCCAGGGCGGCATTACCTGCGCCATCGCTTCGGCCGACCCGAACGATGACTGGCGCTGGCACATGTACGATACCGTCAAGGGTTCCGACTACATCGGTGACCAGGACGCTATCGAATACATGTGTCAGGAAGGCCCGGCCGCGGTGTTCGAGCTGGACCACATGGGCATGCCCTTCTCGCGTACCGAGCAAGGTCGTATCTACCAGCGTCCGTTCGGTGGCCAGTCCAAGGACTACGGCAAGGGCGGCCAGGCCGCGCGTACTTGCGCGGCGTCCGACCGTACCGGTCACGCACTGCTGCACACCCTGTACCAGGGCAACCTGAAAGCCGGTACCACGTTCCTGAACGAGTACTACGCCGTCGACCTGGTGAAGAACCAGGACGGCGCCTTCGTCGGTGTGATCGCGATCTGCATCGAAACCGGCGAAACCACCTACATCCGCGCCAAGGCCACCGTACTGGCGACCGGCGGTGCGGGCCGTATCTACGCATCCACCACCAATGCCCTGATCAACACCGGTGACGGCGTCGGCATGGCCCTGCGTGCTGGCGTGCCGGTACAAGACATCGAAATGTGGCAGTTCCACCCGACCGGCATCGCCGGCGCCGGTGTACTGGTGACCGAAGGGTGCCGTGGTGAAGGTGGTTACCTGATCAACAAGCACGGCGAGCGTTTCATGGAACGTTATGCGCCGAACGCCAAGGACCTCGCCGGTCGTGACGTTGTGGCTCGTTCGATGGTTAAAGAAATCATCGCCGGCAACGGCTGTGGCCCGAATGGCGACCACGTGCTGCTCAAGCTCGATCACCTGGGCGAGGAAGTGCTGCACAGCCGCCTGCCAGGCATCTGCGAGCTGTCGAAGACCTTCGCCCACGTCGACCCGGTCGTCGCGCCGGTTCCAGTGGTTCCAACCTGCCACTATATGATGGGCGGCGTTGCCACCAACATTCACGGCCAGGCGATCACCCAGAACGCCGAAGGCGTGGACGAAATCATCCCTGGCCTGTTCGCAGTGGGTGAAGTGGCGTGCGTATCGGTCCACGGTGCCAACCGCCTGGGCGGCAACTCGCTGCTCGACCTGGTGGTCTTCGGTCGCGCTGCCGGCCTGCACCTGGAGAAAGCGCTGTCCGACGGTATCGAATATGACGATGCCACCGACGCCAACATCGAAGCTGCCCTGGCGCGTCTGTCCGCTCTGAACCAGCGTACCGAAGGCGAAGACGTGGCAACCCTGCGTCGCGAGCTGCAGAGCTGCATGCAGAACTACTTCGGTGTGTTCCGTACCGGCGAATACATGCAGAAGGGTATCGCCCAGCTGGCGCAATTGCGTGAACGAATCGCCAACGTGAAGATCAACGATAAGTCGCAGGCGTTCAACACTGCCCGTATCGAAGCGCTGGAATTGCAGAACCTGCTGGAAGTGGCCGAAGCCACCGCCATCGCCGCAGAAGTGCGTAAAGAGTCCCGTGGTGCCCACGCCCGCGAAGACTTCGAAGACCGTGACGACGAAAACTGGCTGTGCCACACCTTGTACTTCCCGGGTGAAAAACGCGTCGCCAAGCGTGCCGTGAACTTCTCGCCGAAGACTGTTCCGACTTTCGAACCAAAAGTCCGGACTTATTAAGGGTGACCGCTATGTTGCAAGTCAGTGTTTATCGCTACAACCCTGATCAGGACGCTGCGCCGTTCATGCAGGACTTCCAGGTCGATACCGGTGGTAAGGACCTGATGGTGCTGGACGTGCTGGCCCTGATCAAAGAGCAGGACGAGGGGTTTTCCTATCGTCGCTCTTGCCGCGAGGGCGTTTGCGGCTCCGACGGCATGAACATCAACGGCAAGAACGGCCTGGCCTGCATCACGCCGTTGTCGGCCGTGGTCAAGGGCAACAAGCTGATGATTCGTCCATTGCCAGGTTTGCCGGTTATCCGTGACCTGGTCGTCGATATGAGCATCTTCTACAAGCAATACGAGAAGGTGAAGCCATTCCTGCAGAACGATACGCCGGCTCCGGCCATCGAGCGTCTGCAGTCTCCGGAAGAGCGTGAGAAGCTCGACGGTCTGTACGAGTGCATCCTGTGCGCTTGCTGCTCGACCTCGTGCCCATCCTTCTGGTGGAACCCGGACAAGTTCCTGGGCCCGGCCGCCCTGCTGCAAGCGTACCGCTTCCTGGCAGACAGCCGTGACACCAAGACGTCCGAGCGTCTGGCTTCGCTGGATGACCCGTTCAGCGTATTCCGCTGCCGCGGGATCATGAACTGCGTCAACGTTTGCCCGAAAGGCCTGAACCCGACTAAGGCCATCGGTCACATTCGTAACATGCTGCTGCAAAGCGGCGTGTGATTCAGCTGCTGTACCCGTAGGACCGTTGTACCCGTAAAGGCCAGGGCGCGGGCTTCAACCCGCGTCTTGGCTATAACCAGAACAGCCGCTCACAAAGCGGTGGTTCTTATTTTGAAGAAATGAGACAAGCAGGGGCATCCGGGCTGGTACCCGGACTATCAGCGTGATCCTAAGTGGCTTGTTTTAGTCGCTGCACTCGGACTTCTGCAAGTTTGCTCGGTGTTTTCGCCGGTGGTGTTCCCCTAATCGAGGGTGACCAAGCATGCAAGAAAGCGTGATGCAGCGCATGTGGAACAGTGCCCACCTCTCCGGTGGTAACGCTGCCTATGTGGAAGAGCTCTACGAACTCTACCTGCACGACCCTAACGCTGTGCCAGAAGAATGGCGCACCTACTTTCAGAAGCTACCGGCCGACGGTAATTCTGCCACTGATGTTTCGCACTCGACGATTCGCGATCATTTTGTGTTGCTGGCAAAGAACCAGCGCCGCGCTCAACCGGTGTCTGCCGGCAGCGTGAGCTCCGAGCACGAGAAGAAGCAAGTTGAAGTATTGCGACTGATCCAGGCCTACCGGATGCGTGGCCACCAGGCAGCCCAGCTTGACCCGCTGGGGCTGTGGCAGCGTCCTGCACCTGCAGACCTGTCGATCACTCACTACGGCTTGACCAATGCCGACCTTGATACGACCTTCCGTGCCGGCGACCTGTTCATCGGCAAAGAGGAAGCGAGCCTACGCGAAATTCACGAAGCGTTGCAGCAGACATATTGCCGCACCATCGGCGCTGAATTTACGCACATCACCGATTCCGAGCAGCGCCAGTGGTTCCAGCAGCGTCTGGAAAGCGTTCGTGGCCGTCCGACGTACTCCGCCGACATCAAGAGCCACTTGCTCGAGCGCGTCACCGCCGGTGAAGGCCTGGAGAAATACCTGGGCACCAAGTACCCGGGTACCAAGCGTTTCGGCCTGGAAGGCGGCGAAAGCCTGATTCCGATGCTCGACGAGCTGATCCAGCGTTCCGGTTCCTACGGCACCAAGGAAGTCGTCATCGGCATGGCCCACCGTGGCCGCTTGAACGTACTGGTCAACACCTTCGGCAAGAACCCGCGCGAACTGTTCGACGAGTTCGAAGGCAAGAAGAAGGTCGAGTTGGGTTCCGGTGATGTGAAATACCACCAGGGCTTCTCGTCCAACGTGATGACCTCCGGCGGCGAAGTCCACCTGGCCATGGCGTTCAACCCGTCTCACCTGGAAATCGTTTCCCCGGTGGTCGAGGGGTCGGTCCGTGCCCGCCAGGATCGTCGCAACGATCCGACCGGCGAGAAGGTACTGCCGATTTCCATCCACGGTGACGCGGCATTCGCCGGTCAGGGTGTGGTCATGGAAACCTTCCAGATGTCGCAGACCCGCGGTTTCAAGACCGGCGGCACCGTGCACATCGTGATCAACAACCAGGTTGGCTTCACCATCAGCAACCCGGAAGACTCGCGTTCCACCGAGTACGCGACCGACGTCGCGAAAATGATCCAGGCGCCGATCCTCCATGTGAATGGCGATGATCCGGAAGCCGTGCTGTTCGTGACCCAGCTGGCCATCGACTACCGCATGCAGTACAAGCGCGACGTGGTGATCGACCTGGTCTGCTACCGTCGTCGCGGCCACAACGAGGCCGACGAGCCAAGCGGCACCCAGCCCCTGATGTACCAGCAGATCGCCAAGCAGCGCACCACCCGTGAGCTGTATGCCGAGCGCCTGACCCAGGGCGGTGTTCTGGATGCCGAGCGCGTCCAGGAAAAAGTCGACGAATACCGCAACGCCCTGGACAACGGCCTGCACGTGGTAAAAAGCCTGGTCAAGGAACCGAACAAAGAGCTGTTCGTGGACTGGCGTCCATACCTGGGCCACGCCTGGACCGCGCGTCACGACACCCGTTTCGACCTCAAGACCTTGCAGGAACTGTCCGCCAAGCTGCTGGAAATCCCGGAAGGCTTCGTGGTCCAGCGCCAGGTCGCGAAGATCTACGAAGACCGGCAGAAGATGCAAGCCGGCGGCCTGCCGATCAACTGGGGTTATGCCGAAACCATGGCGTACGCGACCCTGGCGTTCGAAGGCCACCCGATTCGCATCACCGGCCAGGACGTAGGCCGCGGCACTTTCTCGCACCGCCACGCGGCGCTGCACAACCAGAAAGACGCCAGCACCTACATCCCGCTGCAACACCTGTACAAGGGCCAGCCACGTTTCGACCTGTACGATTCGCTGCTGTCCGAGGAAGCCGTCCTGGCGTTCGAATATGGCTACTCCACCACCGAGCCCAACGCGCTGGTGATCTGGGAAGCCCAGTTCGGCGACTTCGCCAACGGTGCCCAGGTGGTTGTCGACCAGTTCATCACCAGCGGCGAGCACAAGTGGGGCCGTCTCTGCGGTCTGACCATGCTGTTGCCACACGGTTATGAAGGGCAGGGGCCGGAGCACTCGTCGGCACGTCTGGAACGCTACCTGCAGCTGTGCGCCGAGCACAACGTCCAGGTTTGCGTACCGACGACACCGGCGCAGATCTACCACCTGCTGCGTCGTCAGGTCATCCGTCCGCTGCGCAAGCCGCTGATCGTGCTGACACCGAAGTCGCTGCTGCGTCACAAACTGGCGATCTCCACGCTCGAAGACCTGGCCGAAGGCTCGTTCCAGACCGTTATTCCGGAAATCGACACGCTGGACGCGGCGAAGGTGACTCGCCTGATCCTGTGCAGCGGCAAGGTCTACTACGACCTGCTGGAAAAACGTCGTGCCGAAGGCCGCGAAGACATCGCCATCGTGCGTATCGAGCAGCTCTATCCGTTCCCGGAAGAAGACCTGATGGAGGCCATCGCGCCTTACACCAACCTCACCCACGTGGTGTGGTGTCAGGAAGAACCGATGAACCAGGGCGCCTGGTACAGCAGCCAGCATCACCTGCGTCGCAGCATCGGCAACCATAACAAGGCCCTGGGCCTGGAATATGCCGGCCGTGATGCTTCCGCTGCACCTGCGTGTGGTTATGCGTCGATGCACGCCGAGCAGCAGGAAAAACTGCTGCAAGATGCTTTCACTGTTTAAGCCTTCGTGCTGACTGAAACCGAATTTTAAGGACCCACAGATAATGGCTATCGAAATCAAAGCCCCGTCATTCCCGGAATCGGTTGCCGATGGCACCGTTGCCACCTGGCACAAGAAACCAGGCGACGCTGTAAAGCGTGACGACCTGATCGTCGACATCGAGACCGACAAAGTCGTTCTGGAAGTGTTGGCCGAAGCTGACGGCGTGCTCGGCGCAATCGTTGCCGAAGAGGGCGCTACCGTCCTGTCCAACCAGGTATTGGGCTCGATCGAAGAGGGCGGCACCGCTGCCGCTGCTCCGGCCGCCGCTGCTGCTCCTGCCGCTGCCCAGGCCGCAGCGCCTGCTGCCGACGGCGAAGACGATCCAGTCGCCGCTCCGGCCGCGCGCAAGATCGCCGAAGAGAACGGCATCAACATCGCTTCCGTTGCCGGCACCGGCAAGGGCGGTCGTGTGACCAAGGAAGACGTGGTGGCAGCCGTTGCCGCCAAGAAAGCCGCGCCAGCCGCCGCACCGGCCAAGCCAGCCGCACCTGCCGCCGCCGCTCCGGTGTTCGCTGCCGGTGATCGCGTTGAAAAACGCGTTCCGATGACCCGCCTGCGTGCCAAGGTTGCCGAGCGTCTGGTCGAAGCACAGTCGAACATGGCGATGCTGACCACCTTCAACGAAGTCGACATGACCGAAGTCATGGCCCTGCGTTCGAAGTACAAGGATCTGTTCGAGAAGTCCCACAATGGCGTACGCCTGGGCTTCATGTCGTTCTTCGTCAAGGCTGCCACCGAAGCGCTGAAGCGCTTCCCGGCGGTCAACGCGTCGATCGACGGTTCCGACATCGTCTACCACGGTTATGCCGATATCGGCGTCGCCGTTTCCAGCGACCGTGGCCTGGTGGTTCCGGTCCTGCGCAACGCCGAACTGATGAGCCTGGCCGAAATCGAAGGCGGCATCGCCACCTTCGGCAAGAAGGCCCGTGACGGCAAGCTGTCCATCGAAGAGATGACCGGCGGTACGTTCACCATCACTAACGGTGGTACATTCGGTTCGATGATGTCGACCCCGATCGTCAACCCGCCACAGGCGGCTATCCTGGGCATGCACAACATCCTGCAGCGTCCGATGGCGATCAACGGTCAAGTCGTGATTCGTCCGATGATGTATCTGGCACTGTCCTACGATCACCGCCTGATCGACGGCAAAGAAGCCGTGACGTTCCTGGTCACCATCAAGAACCTGCTTGAAGATCCGGCTCGTCTGCTGCTGGATATCTGATTTTCGCCGCGAGGGCCGGTCTGTCGACCGGCCTCTTGCTGAAACAACCGGTTTCGTCCCTCGACGGTCACCACAAGTGATCGTCCGGTTTGATTCGAAAAGGAATGACTCATGACTCAGAAATTCGACGTGGTAGTGATTGGTGCGGGCCCTGGCGGCTACGTAGCGGCCATCAAGGCTGCGCAACTGGGCCTTACCACTGCCTGCATCGAGAAATACACCGATGGCGAGGGCAAGCAGGCCCTCGGCGGTACTTGCCTGAACGTCGGTTGCATTCCTTCCAAGGCGCTGCTGGACAGCTCCTGGAAATACAAGGAAGCGAAAGAAAGCTTCAACGTTCACGGTATCTCTACCGGTGAAGTGAAGATGGACGTCGCCGCGATGGTTGGTCGCAAGGCTGGCATCGTCAAGAACCTGACCAGCGGTGTTGCCACCCTGTTCAAGGCCAACGGTGTGACCTCGATCCAGGGCCACGGCAAGCTGCTGCTGGGCAAGAAAGTCGAAGTGACCAAGCCAGACGGCTCGGTTGAAGTGATCGAAGCCGAAAACGTCATCCTGGCGCCAGGCTCGCGTCCGATCGACATTCCACCGGCTCCGGTCGACCAGAACGTGATCGTCGATTCCACCGGTGCCCTGGAATTCCAGAGCGTACCAAAACGCCTGGGCGTGATCGGCGCCGGCGTGATCGGCCTCGAGCTGGGTTCGGTATGGTCGCGCCTGGGCGCGCAAGTGACCGTTCTCGAAGCCCTCGACACCTTCCTGATGGCGGCTGACGCTGCGGTTTCCAAGGAAGCGCTGAAAACCCTGACCAAACAGGGCCTGGACATCAAGCTGGGCGCTCGCGTGACCGGTTCGAAGGTCAACGGCGAAGAAGTCGTAGTGACCTACACCGACGCCAACGGCGAACAGACCATCACTTTCGACAAGCTGATCGTTGCGGTCGGCCGTCGTCCGGTGACCACCGACCTGCTGGCTGCCGATAGCGGCGTGGACCTCGACGAACGCGGTTTCATCAAGGTTGATGATTTCTGCGCCACCACCGTGCCAGGCGTCTACGCCATCGGCGACGTGGTTCGCGGCATGATGCTGGCGCACAAGGCGTCCGAGGAAGGCATCATGGTCGTCGAGCGCATCAAGGGCCACAAGGCCCAGATGAACTATGACCTGATCCCGTCGGTTATCTACACCCACCCGGAAATCGCATGGGTCGGCAAGACCGAGCAGGCCTTGAAAGCCGAAGGCGTTGAAGTTAACGTCGGCACCTTCCCGTTCGCCGCCAGTGGCCGTGCCATGGCAGCCAACGATACCGGCGGTTTCGTGAAAGTCATCGCCGATGCCAAGACGGATCGCGTATTGGGCGTTCACGTGATTGGCCCAAGCGCTGCCGAGCTGGTACAGCAAGGCGCGATCGGTATGGAATTCGGCACCAGCGCTGAAGACCTGGGCATGATGGTCTTCTCCCATCCGACCCTGTCCGAAGCCTTGCACGAAGCGGCCCTGGCCGTAAATGGCGGCGCCATCCACGTGGCCAACCGCAAGAAGCGTTAATAGACAATAAGAAACCACGGCGGTATGGCCCGTCGTGAGCCTTGCGAGCAAGACTCACCGCGGAATATCCGCTGGACGCAGCCTTGCGTAGCGGCACCGGTTCACCGGAACGCTGCGCAAGCAGCAGTCACAGGTGGTGCGGCACCAAAAATGGTGCAGCACCGAATGCGCAGTACCTAACGAAGACGGTAATAAGCATGAATCTTCACGAGTATCAGGGTAAGCAGCTGTTCGCTGAATACGGCCTGCCAGTATCCACCGGCTACGCAGTAGACACCCCGGAAGCGGCAGCAGAAGCTTGCGACAAAATCGGCGGCAGCGAATGGGTTGTCAAAGCCCAGGTTCACGCCGGTGGTCGCGGTAAAGCGGGCGGCGTCAAGCTGGTTCGCAGCAAAGAAGACGCCAAAGCCTTCGCACAGCAGTGGCTGGGCAAGCGTCTGGTGACTTACCAGACTGACGCCAACGGTCAGCCAGTCACCAAGATCCTGGTTGAATCGTGCACTGATATCGCTAAAGAGCTGTACCTGGGCGCGGTCGTTGACCGTTCGAGCCGCCGTATCGTGTTCATGGCTTCCACCGAAGGTGGCGTGGACATCGAGAAAATCGCTCACGATACCCCTGAGAAAATCCTCAAGGCCACCATCGATCCACTGGTTGGCGCACAGCCATTCCAGGGCCGCGAGCTGGCATTCCAGCTAGGCCTGGAAGGCAAGCAGGTCACTCAATTCGCCAAGATCTTCGTAGGTCTGGCCAAGCTGTTCCAGGACCACGACCTGGCACTGCTGGAAGTGAACCCGCTGGTGATCAAGGCCGACGGCGACCTGCACTGCCTCGATGCCAAGATCAACATCGACGCCAACGCCATGTACCGTCAGCCTAAGCTGAAGACTTTCCACGATCCGTCCCAAGACGATCCGCGCGAAGCGCACGCTGCCAAGTTCGAACTGAACTACGTAGCCCTGGAAGGCAACATCGGCTGCATGGTCAACGGTGCCGGCCTGGCCATGGGTACCATGGACATCGTCAACCTGCATGGCGGCAAGCCAGCCAACTTCCTCGACGTGGGCGGCGGTGCTACCAAGGAACGCGTTACCGAAGCGTTCAAGATCATCCTGTCCGACACCAACGTCGCCGCAGTACTGGTCAACATCTTCGGCGGCATCGTTCGCTGCGACATGATTGCCGAAGGCATCATCGGCGCCGTGAAAGAAGTCGGCGTGAAAATCCCGGTTGTTGTTCGCCTCGAAGGCAACAACGCTGAGCTGGGCGCTAAAGTACTGGCAGAAAGCGGTTTGAACATCATCGCTGCTACCAGCCTGACCGACGCTGCTCAACAAGTCGTCAAAGCTGCGGAGGGCAAACAATGAGCGTCCTGATCAATAAAGACACCAAGGTTATCTGCCAGGGCATTACCGGTTCGCAAGGTAGTTTCCACACCCAGCAAGCCATCGAATACGGCACCAAGATGGTTGGCGGCGTAACCCCAGGCAAAGGCGGCACCGAGCACCTGGGCCTGCCCGTGTTCAACACCGTGAAAGACGCTGTAGCTGCCACTGGCGCCACCGCCAGCGTGATCTACGTTCCGGCTCCTTTCTGCAAGGACTCCATCCTTGAAGCGGCGTTCGGCGGCATCAAGCTGATCGTCTGCATCACCGAAGGCATCCCGACCATCGACATGCTGGAAGCCAAGGTCAAGTGCGACGAGCTGGGTATCACCCTGATCGGCCCTAACTGCCCAGGCGTGATCACCCCAGGCGAATGCAAGATCGGCATCATGCCAGGTCACATTCACTTGCCAGGCAAGGTC
The DNA here is from genome assembly GCF_900111955.1 of Pseudomonas sp. NFIX10. NCBI lineage: Bacteria > Pseudomonadati > Pseudomonadota > Gammaproteobacteria > Pseudomonadales > Pseudomonadaceae > Pseudomonas > Pseudomonas sp. NFIX10. The sequence goes on from NZ_FOKH01000038.1 coordinate 23,721, forward strand.
GGTATCGTTTCCCGTTCCGGCACCCTGACCTACGAAGCCGTGAAGCAGACCACTGACGCCGGTTTCGGTCAGTCGACTTGCGTCGGCATCGGCGGTGACCCGATCCCGGGTTCGAACTTCATCGACATCCTGAAGCTGTTCCAGGAAGACCCGAAGACCGAAGCGATCGTGATGATCGGTGAGATCGGCGGTTCGGCTGAAGAAGAAGCGGCTGCCTACATCAAGGCCAACGTGACCAAGCCGGTTGTTTCCTACATCGCGGGTGTGACTGCTCCTCCGGGCAAGCGCATGGGCCATGCTGGCGCAATCATCTCTGGCGGCAAAGGCACTGCAGACGAGAAATTCGCTGCACTGCAAGACGCAGGCGTGAAAACCGTGCGTTCGCTGGCAGACATCGGCAAGGCCCTGGCCGAGCTGACTGGCTGGGAAATGAAGAAGTAAGCTTCGGCTGACCTTTTCGTTCCAGCAACAAAGGCCACCTTCGGGTGGCCTTTGTCGTTTCTGGGTCCATGGCGCCAAGAGAGGGCCTCATCGCGAGCAAGCTCGCTCCCACAGTCGAGCGCATTTCATTGTGGGAGCGAGCTTGCTCGCGATGACGGAATGACAGCCCGCCAACCATTTACATGCAAAAACGCGACACGGGGACGTCGCGCATCGGATAGTTCGCCCCTTTACAGTGCGTTTTATCGCCAGATTCGTTAGGCTAGCAGCCATTTTTGCGACCGCTGCCCACAAGGAAGCGCCGCGCTAAACGGGTCGGTCCCATACGGATCGGCAGCATTTCCCTCTACCCTCGGGGAAATCCCTCTCTAAATTCCGATTCAGTAGTGTGGTTTCCTTAATGAAAGTGTTGAAAGGCCAGGACATCCTGGCGCTTGGTTTCATGACATTTGCCCTGTTCGTCGGGGCTGGCAACATCATCTTCCCGCCTATCGTTGGTTTGCAGTCCGGGCCTCATGTCTGGATGGCGGCGCTGGGCTTTTTGATCACGGCGGTCGGGCTGCCGGTCATCACGGTCGTGGCACTGGCCAAGGTGGGCGGGGCGATGGACGCCTTGAGCAGCCCCATCGGCAAGGTCGCCGGCGGGTTGCTGGCGGCGGTGTGCTACCTGGCCGTTGGCCCGTTGTTCGCCACACCGCGTACCGCTACCGTTTCGTTCGAAGTCGGCCTGGCGCCATTGACCGGCGAAAGCCCGCTGGCACTGTTCCTGTATAGCGCCGCGTATTTCCTGCTGGTGTTCTTCATCTCGCTCTACCCGGGCCGGCTGCTGGACACCGTCGGACGTTTCCTCGCTCCCCTGAAGATCATCGCCCTGGCCGTGCTCGGCATCGCCGCGTTTGCCTTGCCGGCCGGCGATATCGGCGTGGCGACCCCCGAATACGTGGCGGCGCCGTTCTCCCAGGGCTTCATCAATGGTTACCTGACCATGGATACCCTGGGCGCATTGGTGTTCGGGATCGTCATCGTCAACGCGATCCGCTCCCGGGGCGTCGAGTCGCCGGCCTTGATCACCCGCTACGCGATCATCGCCGGGCTGATTGCCGGGGTGGGCCTGGCGCTGGTCTATGTCAGCCTGTTCCGCCTGGGGTCGGGCAGCCATGAAGTGGCCATGGGCGCGACCAACGGCGCGGCGGTGCTGCATGCCTATGTGCAACACACCTTCGGCAGCCTGGGCAGCGGTTTCCTGGCGGTGCTGATTTCCCTGGCGTGCCTGGTGACTGCGGTCGGCCTGACCTGCGCCTGCGCCGAGTACTTCAGTCGCGTCCTGCCGCTGTCCTACAAGACCCTGGTGGTGATCCTGGCGGCCTTTTCGCTGCTGGTGTCCAACCTGGGCCTGACCAAGCTGATCGCGTTCTCGATTCCGGTCCTCACCGCGATCTACCCGCCGTGCATCGCCCTGGTGGCCTTGAGCTTCTGCAGGGACTTCTGGCACGAGCAGGGGCGCATCGTTGGCCCGGTGATGCTGGTGTCGTTCCTGTTTGGTCTGATCGATGCGCTCAAGGGCGCCGGCCTGGCGGACTGGATGCCGACGCAACTGGCCCACTTGCCGCTGAGCGAACAGGGCCTGGCCTGGCTGGTGCCTTCGGTGATGACTCTGGTGGTCGCGGTGGTGTGTGATCGCCTGCTGGGCAAGCGCAGCGAAGCACTGGCGTAAACAGCTTCAGGCAGATTCATCGGCCACAGCCGAAATGCCCCGTATCAATCGATACGGGGCATTTTTTTTGAGTACGGTGTCTTTTTCCGTGGGCTAACGTCGAAGCAGTGTCTTGAAAGGCTTGCATACAACCTTGTGGGAGCGAGCTTGCTCGCGATAGCGCCAGATCAGCCAGCATTGATGTGTCTGATGGACCGCAATCGCGAGCAAGCTCGCTCCCACAGTGTTCACCGCGACCATTGCTCCAGCTTTTGTTTTCGTCACACAGGAAATCGAATGTCATTCATCCAAGCCAACCTGATCCATCTGCTTGCCGCCGCCTGGTTCATCATCTGCTGGGCGGGCTACACCCGTTACGCCACCTGGAAGGCCCGCGATACGGCCTGCCTGGCCAGTGTCATGCACCTGTACCGAGAAGACTGGATGCGCCGCATGCTGCTGCGTGAGAACCGCATCGCCGATGCCAGCGTGATCGGCAACCTGGAGCGCAACGCCTCATTCTTCGCCTCCAGCACGCTGATCATCCTGGCTGGCATCCTGACGGTGCTCGGGGCGTCGGATCGGGCGGTGTCGTTGCTGGCGGACATCCCCATGGTGCAACAGTCTTCCCAGGGCATGGCGGAGGTCAAGTTGCTGTGCCTGGCACTGGTGTTCGTGTATGCGTTCTTTACCTTCAGTTGGTGCATGCGCCAGTACAACTTCGCGGCAGTCCTGATTGGCTCTGCGCCGATGATCGGTGAGCGGCATGTCTCGGAGCAGGAGCGCAAGGCCTTTGCCCTAAGGGCGGCGCGAGTCATTTCCATGGCGGCCAACCAATTCAACTTCGGCCTGCGTTCCTATTATTTCGGCATGACCATGTTGGCGTGGTTCGTCAGCCCCTGGTTATTCATGTTGATGAGTGCCGGCGTGGTGTTCGTGCTGTATCAGCGCGAGTTTCATTCCGATGTGCTGGACGTGATGGTCTATACCCCCACGCAAGCACCAGTGCCCGAGGTTGGCAAGGAAGCGGCCTGACAGGCGCCGCCAAATCACAGGCAAAAGAAAACCCGCACCAGGCGGGTTTTCTTTTACAGCTAAAACCGTATCAGTTGGTTTTAGGCGCGGTGGCAGGTGCTTGTTCCTGCTGGGCGGCGCTGTTCGATTCAGACTGAGCTTTGGCGGCTTCGGCGTTTTCTTTCGCCGCGTCGTTCACTTTATCCTGTGCTTTGTTCATGTCTTGCTGAGCTTGCTCAGCGTGTTGTGCGGCATCTTGAGCTTTGTCCTCGGATTTTTTATCGCAGGCAGCGAGACCGAGGGAGGCGGCCAACATCAAGGCAATAGCAAAAGTCTTACGCATGGGGTGTTTCTCCTTATGGAAATAACTACTGGCCTTTTGAGCGACCCCCCTCGGGTTAAGTTCCTCTTTTGCTACAGATATATAACTTTGCACGGTCGCGGAACTTTAGCGAACTCGCCTGTTGCCAGGCCTCTAAATAAACAAGGGCATTGATGGACATGGCTGAAGATCCCGTTTTTGAGCGTGCCACCCGCTTTTTATCGGCCCTGCGGCATTGCCAGGTGTTGGGCTTGAAGTTGCACAGCGCCAGTCGTGATGGGCTGACGCTCATCCTGCCGTTCAGCCCGCAAATCGTCGGCAATCCCCTGACGGGCATCATCCATGGTGGCGCGTTGACCTCATTGATGGATACGGCGTGCGGCATGTCGACCTTGTGTGTGCTTCCGCAATTCGAAGTCTGTCCCACCCTCGACCTGCGCATCGACTACATGCACGCCGCCGAGCCCCACAAGGACGTCTACGGCTTCGCTCAATGCTATCGGGTGACCCCGGACGTGATCTTCAGCCGGGGTTTCGCCTATCAGGACGACCCCGAGCAACCCATCGCCCATGTGGTGGGCACGTTCATGCGCCTGGGCCAGCATGCCAGGGGCATGGGGAAGGCCAGTCCGTTGACCGCCGTGGGCCAGCCATGACCGAGACCACCCAGGAACAACTGCGCCGGGCCTGTGAACAGGGCGACTACGCGCTGCTGCTCGCCGCGATCCCCTATGCCCAGCTCATCGGCGTCGAATGCACGCGCCAGGGCGAAGACTGGGTGTTTCGCCTGCCGGCCAACAAAGACAACATTGGTAACCCTTTACTGCCGGCTATCCACGGCGGAGTCATCGCCGGCTTCATGGAATTGGCGGCAGCCGTTCATCTGTTGATCGCCACCGCCACGCCGGGGGTGCCAAAGATCATCGACTTTTCCCTGGATTACCTGCGCACCGGGCAGTTTCGCGACACCTATGCCAAATGCCAGGTCTGGCGCCAGGGCCGGCGGGTCGCCAATGTCGCGATCACCGCCTGGCAGGATGTCGAGGCCGAACCCATCGCCACCGCCCGGGCGCATTTCAAGATCCAGGAGCCTTCAAAACCGGAACGCCCTTGAAATCATCAGCGTTGCCCCCACCTTGAGGACATCCCGCCGCCAATCTCAGCGAGGCGGACACCACCATCCACTTGGAGTTTGATGACCATGAGCGTGGAAACTCAAAAGGAAACCCTGGGCTTCCAGACCGAGGTGAAGCAACTGCTGCACCTGATGATTCACTCGCTGTATTCGAATAAGGAAATTTTCCTTCGCGAGCTGATTTCGAACGCCTCTGACGCTGTCGACAAATTACGTTTCGAAGCCCTTTCCAAGCCTGAACTGCTGGAAGGCGGCGCTGAGCTGAAAATCCGTGTGAGCTTCGACAAGGACGCGAAAACCGTCACCCTCGAAGACAACGGCATCGGCATGAGCCGCGAAGAGGTGATCACGCACCTGGGCACCATCGCCAAGTCTGGCACTGCCGACTTCATGAAGAACCTGTCCGGCGACCAGAAGAAAGATTCCCACCTGATCGGTCAATTCGGCGTCGGTTTCTATTCCGCGTTCATCGTGGCCGACCAGGTCGAAGTGTTCAGCCGCCGTGCCGGCCTCGCTGCGAGCGAAGGCGTGCATTGGTCGTCCAAGGGCGAGGGCGAGTTTGAAGTCGCCACCGTCGACAAGGCAGATCGCGGCACCCGCATCGTGCTGCACCTCAAGTCCGGTGAAGACGAGTTCGCCGATGGCTGGCGCCTGCGCAACATCATCAAGAAGTACTCCGACCATATCGCGCTGCCCATCGAGCTGCCGAAGGAAGTCACCGCTGCCGAAGGCGAAGAAAAGCCTGAAGTGGAATGGGAAACCGTCAACCGCGCCAGTGCCCTGTGGACCCGTCCGCGTACCGAAGTGAAAGACGAGGAATACCAGGAGTTCTACAAGCATATCGCCCATGACTACGAGAACCCGCTGAGCTGGAGCCATAACAAGGTCGAAGGCAAGCTGGAATACAACTCGCTGCTGTACGTGCCGGCCCGTGCGCCGTTCGACCTGTACCAGCGCGAAGCGCCACGTGGCCTGAAGCTGTACGTGCAGCGTGTGTTCGTGATGGACCAGGCCGAGTCGTTCCTGCCGCTGTACCTGCGCTTTATCAAGGGCGTGGTGGATTCCAACGATTTGTCGCTGAACGTTTCGCGGGAAATCCTGCAGAAAGATCCGATCATCGATTCCATGAAGTCGGCACTGACCAAGCGCGTGCTGGACATGCTGGAAAAACTGGCGAAGAACGAGCCCGAGCAGTACAAGAGCTTCTGGAAAAACTTCGGCCAGGTCATGAAAGAAGGCCCGGCCGAGGACTTCGCCAACAAAGAGAAAATCGCCGGCCTGCTGCGCTTTGCGTCGACCCAGGGTGACGATGGCGAGCAGATCGTTGGCCTGGCCGATTACCTGGCCCGCGCCAAGGAAGGCCAGGACAAGATCTACTACCTGACCGGTGAAACGTATGCACAGGTCAAGAACAGCCCGCACCTGGAAGTCTTCCGCAAGAAAGGCATCGAAGTGCTGCTGCTGACCGACCGGATCGACGAGTGGCTGATGAGCTACCTCAATGAGTTCGACGGCAAGAGCTTCGTCGACGTGGCCCGTGGCGACCTGGACCTCGGCAACCTGGATTCGGAAGAAGACAAGAAAGCCGCCGAAGAAGTCGCCAAGAGCAAGGAAGGCCTGGTCGAGCGGATCAAGACGGCCCTGGGCGATGCTGTCAGCGAAGTGCGTGTCTCGCACCGCCTGACCGATTCTCCGGCGATCCTGGCCATCGGTGAGCAGGACCTGGGCCTGCAGATGCGCCAGATCCTCGAAGCCAGCGGCCAGAAAGTCCCGGACTCCAAGCCGATCTTCGAATTCAATCCGGCCCACCCGCTGGTGGAAAAACTCGACAACGAGCAGAGCGAAGAACGTTTCGGCGATCTGTCGCACATCCTGTTCGACCAGGCGGCCCTGGCGGCCGGCGACAGCCTGAAGGATCCGGCGGCGTATGTGCGTCGCCTGAACAAGCTGTTGGTTGAACTGTCAGCTTAATCTGACGCAGGAAAGTCCCTTGTGGGAGCGAGCTTGCTCGCGATTTCGGTCCAACATTCAACAGATACGTTGACTGGTCTACCGTCATCGCGAGCAAGCTCGCTCCCACAAGGGCTTCTTGAATGTTTCATCAGGAGGAGTCTGTCATGAGTCAGGTTACGGTTCGTTCGCTGGTCTATCAGATCGATGGTCAAAGTTATGAAGGTCGCCTGGCCTTCGACGTCAACCAGCAGGGCCCGCGCCCGGGTTTGCTGATGGCGCCGAACTGGATGGGCGTAGGGGCAGGTGCCGAGGAGATCGCCAAGTCGGTGGCGGCCAACGGTTATGTGGTGTTGATCGCCGACTTGTACGGGCAGGCGGTGCGCCCGAGCAATGCCGATGAAGCGGGGGCGGCGATGATGCCCCTCAAGAACGACCGGGCCTTGTTGCGCAAGCGCATGCAGGCCGCGTTCGAACAACTGCAGAGCCAGGGTGATGCACAGGTTGACACCGCGAGACTGGCCACGTTCGGCTTCTGCTTCGGGGGTTGCTGCTCTTTGGAATTGGCTCGCAGTGGCGCCCCGCTGAAGGCGGCGATCTCCTTCCACGGCACCCTGGATACACCGAACCCGGCCGATGCGCAGAACATCAAGGGCGCGGTGTTGGTGATGCATGGCGCCTCCGACCCGCTGGTGCCGAAAGAGCAACTACCGGCTTTCGAAGATGAAATGAACGCGGCCGGGGTGGATTGGCAATTGTTGAGCTACGGCGGGGCGGTGCATTCGTTCACCGATCCGCAGGCCAATGTGCCGGGCAAGATGATGTACAACGCCAAGGTCGCCGGACGTGCGTTCCGGTCGATGCATAACTTGCTGGATGAAGTGTTCAAGGGCTGAAGTCGGGTTCTGGATTTGAATCCCTTGTTGTCTGACATAAAGCCATCGCGAGCAAGCTCGCTCCCACAATGATCCGCTGTGAACGCACATTTTGTGATCACTCAAATCCAATGTGGGAGCGAGCTTGCTCGCGATGGCGGCCTGACAAGCAACCCTGAAATCAGGGCAACTCGATCCGCTCGCTTTCCCCGGGCACGGTCGGCCAGTCTCCGGCTGCCCAGCGCCGTCGGGCTTCGTCGATCCGGGCCGGGTCGCTGGCGACGAAGTTCCAGTTCATCCGTCGCGGTCCATCCAGTGGCGCGCCACCGAACAGCACGGCATGGCAATCGCTGTCGGCAAACAGCGTCATCTCTTCCCCTGTTGGCAATATCACCAGGGAATGGGCTTCTACCGGCTCGCCATCCAGTAACGCCTCGCCGCTCAACACATACAGGGCCCGCTCTTCGTGCTCGGTGGGAATCAGCAACGTCGTCGCGGTCTGCAGGTGCAGTTCGGCATACAGCGTGGGCGAGAGCACCGGCACCGGCGATTCCAGGCAAAAGCCTGACCCGGCGATCATGCGGATGCTGACCCCCAGGTTCTCACTGACCGGCAGGCTCTGTGCCGGATGATGGCTGTAGTGTCCCGGGCCTTGTTCGTAGGCTTTGGGCGAGGCCAGCCAGACTTGCAACCCGTGCATGACGAAAGGGCTGCCCAGCAGTGACTCGGGGGTGCGTTCGACGTGGGCGATGGCGCTGCCGGCGGTCATCCAGCTGACATCCCCGGCGTCCACCACTTGGTCGGAACCCAGGCTGTCCTTGTGCTGGAGTTGGCCTTCGAACAGGTAGGTGAGGGTGGACAGGCCGATATGCGGGTGCTGGCGGATGTTCATGCCTTTGCCAGCCGGGTAGGTGGTTTGCAGCATGTGATCGAAAAACACGAAAGGTCCGACGTTGCGGCATTTGGCGGACGGCAGCGGGCGAAGAATCGGCTGGCCTTCGACGTCTTCGGCGCGGGGGCGAACGGTCAGGGGCGTGGTCATGTTGTCTTCCAGGTTGAACAACGGTTGCGCGAAGCATAACCCGTTGCCGGCGGACGGGGCAGATGCGCCTTGAACCGCAGCGCGACGGTGAGGGTCTATGTTGCTCATGGCTTCTGGAGACTGCCCGTGCCTTTGCCCCGTTTGATCTTTGCCTGGCTGCTGGTCGTTGCGAGTGGCGGCGCCGCGGCCCGCGAATATGCCTACAGCGATGCGCACCTGCATTATGTCGATTTCTTTCAGGAAACCGCCGGCATGCCCAAGCTGCTCCAGGCGATGGCGGACAATCGCATCGAGCATGTGATGATTTCCGGTGTTCCGGTGGCCAAGAAATGGCATGAAGACGAGCCCAAGCGCCCGCGGTATTACGCCGGTGACGATGCGGACGCCTATTGGTACAGCGCCACCGATGTGATCGTTGCGGCGGCAGTGAGCAAGCTGACCGAGGAACAACGCCAGCACTTCCATCCTTTCCTGTCGGGCTTCAATCCCAACGACAAGAACTCCGCCGCCCACATCCAGCGCATGCTCGATCTCTACCCGGGGTTGTGGCAAGGCATCGGCGAAGTCTTCACCCGCCATGACGACCTGACGGCGCTGACCTCGGGCGATACCCCACGGGCCAACAACGAAGCCATGACCCGGATCTATCACCTGGCGGCCGAGAATGACCTGCCGGTGATGCTGCATTCCAACATCACCTCCAAGCGTGAAAGAAATCCCCTGTACCTGGCGGAGATCGAGGAACCGTTGCGCAACCACCCGCATACGCGTTTCATCTGGGCCCATGCCGGCACCAGCATGGAAATCCATCGCCACCAGACCCAACTGGATTTTCTGTTGCCGACCCTGACCCGCATGCTCGAGGCCTATCCCAATCTGTACATCGACTTGTCCTGGAGCCTGCTCACGCCGTACTTGCTGGACGAGGCGGGCAAACCCCGGGATGAGTGGGTAAAGCTGGTGGAGCGCTTTCCCGAGCGCTTCATGGTGGGTTCGGATGTGGTCGGGCGTTTCAACAAGTTGGGCAAGACGTTGCACGGCTTCGATCCGTTCCTCGATGCCTTGCCGGAAGACGTCGCCAGGAAGGTGGCGCGGGATAATTTCCTGGCGGTGTTGCCGCGTTCCGTCGCCCGCTGAATTGGCTGTGTGGCGAGGGAGCTTGCTCCCGTTCGGTTGCGCAGCAACCGCAAGAACTGGGGGCCGCTGCGCAGCCCAGCGGGAGCAAGCTCCCTCGCCACGGGATGATCGCTGTGCATGTTTGTCATCAGCCTGTCACTGCGGCGTCATACCCTCGCGCTCATCTCAATCAAGGAGCGCACTATGCACCTCACCCGTTCAAGCGCACTGGTCGCGCTGTTGTTGACCTGCGGCCTGGCACAGGCCGAAGTCCGTGTCGAAGGCCCGGTGGAATACGGCGTCTTCGAAGGCCCGCAAGCCGAGCTGCAATCGGGAGAGAGGGTCCTGCGGCGCAGCAATGAGCAGATCCGCCAGACCGAAAGCGTGCCGGCGAAGCTGGGCACCAAGTTCGGCATGCGTTATCAGTTGGCGGGCAAGGTCGCAGACGACCAGCCGTTGACCCTGTTGTACTTCACTCCCGGCGTCCGCACCCCCGATGGCGTGCGCCACGACAAGTTCGAGGTCATTCAGAAACTGGTGCCCGGCGCGCCTCAGGACGTCATGGCCTATGAATTCACCGAAAGCCACGAAGTGGTGCCGGGGGAGTGGCGGTTCATGGTGTTCCAGGGCGATCGGTTGCTGACGCAGCAGCGGTTTGTGGTGCGCTGAATTCCATTCACCACAGACCCAATGGGGGAGCGAGCTTGCTCGCGATTGCGGTAGGCCAGTCAACTTATCTGTTGTATGACACACTGCAATCGCGAGCAAGCTTGCTCCCACAAGGGAACTGTGGCGGATTGGCAGGCAAAAAAACGCCCCGAACCAGTCGGGGCGTTTTTGTGTGTGGCGTAGCGGCGGGGCTTACTTGCCCTGCCAGCGCTTCATCACCAGGGTGGCGTTGGTGCCACCGAAGCCGAAGCTGTTGCTCATCACGGTATTGATGGTGGCGTTTTCGCGAGTCTTGGTCAGGATGGGCAGGTCGGCCACTTCCGGGTCCAGTTCGTCGATGTTGGCGGAACCGGCCATGAAGTTGCCTTCCATCATCAGCATGCAGTAGATCGCTTCGTGAACGCCGGCGGCGCCCAGGGAGTGACCCGACAGGCTCTTGGTGGAGCTGATGGCCGGAGCCTTGTCGCCGAACACTTCGCGTACGCCTTTCATTTCCATCACGTCGCCCACTGGGGTCGAGGTGCCGTGGGTGTTCAGGTAGTCGATCGGTGCATCGACGGTGGCCATGGCCATCTGCATGCAGCGCACGGCACCTTCACCGCTTGGCGCGACCATGTCGTAGCCGTCGGAAGTCGCGCCGTAGCCGACGATTTCCGCGTAGATCTTCGCGCCACGGGCCAAGGCGTGTTCCAGCTCCTCGACCACGACCATGCCACCACCGCCGGCGATGACGAAGCCGTCACGGTCGGCATCGTAGGCGCGGGAAGCTTTTTCCGGCGTGTCGTTGCGCTTGCTGGACAAGGCGCCCATGGCGTCGAACAGGAACGACTGGCTCCAATGTTCTTCTTCACCGCCGCCGGCGAACACGATGTCCTGCTTGCCCAACTGGATCTGCTCGACCGCGTTCCCGATGCAGTGAGCACTGGTGGCGCAGGCGGAGGAGATCGAGTAGTTGATGCCCTTGATCTTGAAGGGGGTAGCCAGGCAGGCCGAAACGGTGCTGCCCATGGTCCGCGTGACGCGGTAGGGGCCAACGCGCTTGACGCCTTTTTCGCGCAGGATGTCCAGCGCTTCCATCTGGTTCAGGGTCGAGGCGCCGCCGGAACCGGCGATCAGGCCGGTACGCACGTTGGACACTTGCTCTTCGGTCAGGCCGGAGTCAGCGATGGCGTCTTTCATGGCCAGGTAGGCGTAGGCCGCCGCATGGCCGACGAAACGGTAGATCTTGCGATCGATCAGTTCTTCGAGATTGAGGTCAATGGAGCCGGAAACCTGGCTACGCAGACCCATTTCGGCGTATTCCGGGTTGAACCGGATGCCAGGGCGACTTGCACGCAGGTTAGCGGAGACGGTCTCTTTGTCATTGCCCAGGCACGAAACGATGCCCAGACCAGTGATAACGACGCGGCGCATGCGGATAACCCTTAGAAGTTGTCAGTGGAGGTGAAAACGCCGACCCGGAGGCCTTCGGCGGTATAGATCTCGCGACCGTCCACGGCAACCGAACCATCGGCAATGGCCATGTTCAGCTTGCCCTTGAGGACGCGTTTGATATGAATGTTATAGGTGATTTTCTTGGCGGTCGGCAGGACCTGACCAAAGAACTTCACTTCGCCCGAACCCAGGGCGCGACCGCGGCCCGGAAGGCCTTGCCAGCCGAGGAAGAAACCGACCAGTTGCCACATGGCGTCCAGGCCCAGGCAGCCCGGCATCACCGGGTCACCTTCGAAGTGGCAGGCGAAGAACCACAGGTCCGGAGTGATATCCAGTTCGGCGACCAATTCACCTTTGCCATACTTGCCACCCTCTTCGCTGATATGGGTGATGCGATCCACCATCAGCATGTTCGGGGCGGGCAGTTGCGCGTTACCTGGGCCGAACAGCTCACCGCGACTGCAGCGCAGCAGGTCTTCCCGGGTAAAGGCGTTTTGTTTGGTCATGCGAGCTCCTCAATAGTCCCATGCGGCAGGGTGGGGCAAATCTTCCCGGCCGATCGAAGCGTTCATGCCTCGAATCGACAGCCTACTCATAGACTATTGCGTTGTAGTGAAAGTCACAGCACACGGGAAATGAATGTACACCTGTGCACTGAAATTTTTATTCAAGCCCCGATCGAGGCTTGTTCGGGTGCCTAAGACTGCCGCACTTTCGCCTTTCACGCCAGTCACAGATGGTCTGGTGAGCGGTTCTAATTCACCCAGCGCTGCAGAATCTGCTGCAGGTCGTTCCTTTTGAACGGCTTGGCCAGGTAATCGTTCATGCCCGCCGCGAGGCAGGCTTCGCGATCGCCCTGCAAGGCGTTGGCCGTCAGGGCGATGATCGGCACCTCACCGCAGCCCGGCAACTGACGGATCTGCCGGGTGGCTTCGTAGCCATCGATGATGGGCAAGCGGCAATCCATGAGGATCGCTTCGAAGATCAGGCTTTCGGCGCTGCGTACGGCCTGGGCGCCATCGGTGGCGACGCTGACGGTGAAACCCAGGCTGCGCAGCATGGCTTCGATCACCGTCTGGTTGACCGGATTGTCTTCCACCAGCAACACGTTGCGGCCTTCGCCATCGCCGCTACCGGTGGGCAGGCGCGGTGCCAGGGTCGGTGGCGCCTGGCGCGACAGGGCCAGCGGGATCTCGAGGGTGAACACCGAGCCCTGGCCTTCTTCGCTCTGGGCCCGCAGCGTCCCGCCCATGCGTTCGGCCAGAGTGCGGGCGATCGGCAGGCCCAGGCCAGTGCCGCCGTAGCGCCGGGAAATCGAACTGTCGGCCTGCTGGAAGGCGTCGAACATGCGCTCCAGGCTCTCGGCGGGGATACCAATGCCGCTGTCGCGCACCGTGCAGGTGAACCACAGCAGTTCGTGGTCCAGGGCCTGCCACTGGCATTGCACGGTGACGCGGCCTTGCTCGGTGAATTTCAGCGCGTTGCCGATCAGGTTCACCAGGATCTGCCGTATCCGCGTCGGATCGCCCTGCACCTGCAAGGCCTGCATGTCGTCCGGGACCAGCAGGTCCAGGCCCAGCTTGCGCTGCGCGGCGCTGTGCTGGAACGACTGCGCGCAACTGCCCACCAGTTCGGCCAGGTTGAACGGGATATGTTCCAGTTCCAGGGCCGAGCGTTCGATGCGCGAGAAGTCGAGGATGTCGTTGATCACCTTCAGCAGGTGCTCGGTGGATTCCGACGCCAGCGCCGTGTACTCGTGCTGTTCGTCGGTCATGCGAGTGGTTTCCAGCAGTTGCAGCATGCCCAGTACGCCGTTCATGGGCGTGCGCAGTTCATGGCTCATCATCGCGAGGAACTCGGACTTGGCGCTGTTGGCTTTTTCCGCTTCCTCGCGGGTCTTGATCAACTGCGCCATGGCCTGGTGCTGTTCGCGGCTGGCTTGTTCCAAGCCGTTGGCCAGATTGTTGATGTGCCGCGACAAGGCCCCCAGTTCGGCATCATCGACGACGGGCAGGGGGGTGCTGTAGTCGCCTTGCTGGATGGCCTTGACCGCGTTGCCGATGTCGCGGATCGGCCGGGACAGGTTGGTCGCCAGCCGGCGCGCCACCAGGAAGGTGAACAGCAGGGCGAACAGTGCCAGGATCGCGGCCTTGAGCAGGATTTCCTGCTGCCGTTGGCTGAAGGCGTCACTGGACATGCCGACGATCACGCGGCCCAGGTAATCTTCGCCAGGTGCCTCGATGGCGGTGCTGTTGCCTTGCAGGAAATCATTGTTCAGGGCAATGCGCTGCAGGCGCACCGGGGCCTGGAAGACTTCGATCTGTTGGGCACGGCTGTGGACCTGCTCGGGTTGTTCGACGTACACCAGGACCTTGTCGGTGCTGTCCTGGACCTCCAGGAAGCGCACGTGCGGGGTCGCCAGGGTCGCGGTGAGCAGGCTTTCCAGCACCTCGTTGTTGCCGGAAATCACCCCGTACTCCGTGGCGGGGGCCAGTTGGTTGGCGATCAGTTGCCCGGTGTGATTGAGCTCCTGGCGCAAGTCCTGGATTCGCACGAAGGTAAAGAAGCTGATCAGCAGCACGGTCAGCAGCAACGCCGGACCGAGGGCGATGAGCTGGGTGCGGGTATTGATGTCCCAACGACGACGCAAGGTCATGGGCGGTGTTCTCCTTCGGCCAACGTTGCCGCGACGGATTCGGCGTCAATCGGTTCGATCCCCAGCGAGCGGGAGACCTGCCGGTTGCCCAGGACTTTGAAGCGGTCCGGATACAGCGTGCGCGGCCAGGTCGTGGCGGGGCGGTCGAGCAGCTCGTCGAGAATCGCCAGCCAGTCTTGCTGGTCGCTGTAGGTGCTGGCCAGGCTGCCGGCCTTGACGAATGCCGCGCTGGGCCCGATCAGCGCACGTTGCCGGGCATAGCTGCTGAGCAACAGGTTCTTCACGGTCTTGGGGTTGTACAAGTCGGGGTCATCGATGCCCAGCAGCACGTCGCTCTGGCCCAGCAGGTTTTGCAGGGGACGGCTGTCGCTGGTGTCGTCCCAGCGTTCGCTGACGATCACCAGGCCCAGCGGTGCCGCGGCCAGGCGGATGTCCTTGAGCAGGAATTCACTGTGGGCGTCGTACAGCACGCCGACCTGTCGCACTTGCGGCAGGATGGTGCGGATCAGCCGCAATTGCCGGGCCATCGGTGGATCGCTCCACAGCAGGCTCAGATGCGCGGGCGTGGCCTCGCCCAGGCGATCGCGGGCTTGCTGGCGGCTGATGCGCAGGACCAGGGTGGCCGGGCCCCGGGCGTCTTGCAGGCGCCATTCCAGGCTGGGCAGGTCAAGCAGAACCAGGCGGACATTATCCGGCAACTTATCCGGCGTCGGCAGGTTGGCCAGCGGCGCAAACCGCACGCTGTCTTCGGGGCGCAGGGCTTTGAGGGCCTGGGTGAAAGACTGCACGCCGGGGCTGTCCTCGGCGCCGGTCAACAGGATTTCGGCGGCCCGGGCTTGGAGGGTTGTCAGCCACCCGGCAAACACCAGGCACAGGGCCAGCGTCAGGCGGCCATGAAATGGCATCTTGCGGGGGAGGTGCCGGGGCATCTAGAACGACAACTCCGCGCTGAAGTACACGACATGGCGGGCGTCGTAGCGGTTGTCGACGAAGGTCATGGGCTGGTTGTCCAGGCGCTGCTGCAGGACGCCCGCCAGTTCCAGGCTGGCCTTGCCCAGGGGAATGCGCCGGGCGATGCGGGTGTCCACCCGTTCGAAGCGATAGCCGTTGAGATCGTCGGCGGCGTAATAGAACAGCGCGCTGTTCCAGCCTTGGCCCCAGTCCCTCAGCCAGCCGGCCGAGCCGCTGTTGCGGGCGGTCAGTTGTTCGTCGAGGGGGTTGCTGGCCTGGGCGTCGACATAGGCATAGGTCAGGCGCAGGCGGTCGGCGCTGGTCATGCGCCAGTCGAACTGGGTCTCGACCCCGGAGAACTGTGATTCGTTGGAGTTGCTGGCAATGTACTGATTGTTGCGCAGCGGCTCGCTGATCATGCCGGTGATTTCGTCATGGAACAGTTTCACATCGACCGCCAGGCCCAGGTCCACGAAGTAGCCGTTGTAGCCCAGTTCCCGGGAGCGCATGTGTTCCTGTTCCAGGTTGCCCGGGCCGCGGGTCTGGACAAAGTAACGAGCACTGTTCTGGCCGAAGGCGGCGGGTTGCAGGTTGGTGACCTGATAGCTCCAGTTGACGTTGTTCTCGAACATGTCCGGCGAGCGCACGGCTTCGGAGTACACCGCCCGCAGGCCATGGCGTGGAGTGATCAGGTAATTGACGGCAATCCGCGGAGTCAGCGAGCTGCCGGTCAGGCGGGTGTCTTCGAACATCGCGCCGCCCTGCAACAGCCAATGCTCGGTGGCCCGCCATTCGAGCTGGCCGAACAGGCGCCAGGTGGTGTCGTCCAGGGTACCGTTGAAGTACGTCTCCGAGTCGGCCCGGTCGTAGCGATAGTTGGCCCCGGTGACCAGTCGCAGGCTGTCGGACAGGCTCAGGGTGTCCTGGATCTCCAGGTCGTAGCGCGATTCCCGGGCGCTCTGGTCGATATCGCCGCACAGGGTTTGCGAGGCGCCATTGCGCCACTGGTCGAGTACCTGATTGGCCAACGCCTGTTCCTGTGGCGTGCCGGTTGGCGCGCCGGTGCTGGTGTAGTTGGAGATATTGCGCGCCAGCTTCTCGGCATAGTTGGGATTGAGCTGCCACAGGTCGGTCAGTTGCGGGCTGAAGGACACCTCGGCGTCACAGGCGCGCCAGGTCTGCTGGCGATCCCAGTGTTGGATCGAGCCCTGTACATAAAGGCTGTGATCGGGGTCCAGGTCCAGGTTCCAACGCACTGAGCCGGCGTAGTCCTTGGCGATGACGTCGGAGTTATCCCCAGCGGCGGTAATCCCGGCAAACACGGGATGGTAGGTATAAGGCCGCTGGTTGGTCCCATCCTTGGCGTTCAATTGCCAGTCGATGCTCTGCCGTTCGTCCAGGGCCTGGCTGACGGACAGGTTGAAGCGGTTCAGGCGGCGGCTGTCGCGGTAGTCGGCGCCGTTGCGGTCGCTGTCAAAGCCATCGTCTTCCTGGCCGGACAGCGACAGCCGCAGGTCGCCGCCTTCCCAGCCGCTGCCCTGGCTGGCGTACCAGTCACTGATGCCACGCTGGCCCCGGGTGATTTTCAACCGGGTGCCGTGGCTGTCGGCCGGGGCGCGGGTGATGATGTTGACCACCGCCATCAGCGCGTTGGCGCCATAACTGACGGTGTTGGGGCCGCGGAAGACTTCGATCCGCTCGATGTCTTCCATGGCCACCGGAATATCGCTCCAGTCCACCGTGGCCAGGCCAGCGCGGTACACCGAGCGGCCGTCGATCAGCACTTGCATGCGCCGGGCTTCGCTGGCATTGGTGCCATGGTAGTTCACGGCCGCCTGGTTGCCTGTGATGTTGCCGACCATCATGCCTGGCACCAGGCGCAGCAGTTCGCTGATGTCCCGGGCGCCGCTGGCCTTGATCAACTCGCTGTCGAGCACGGTCATGCTGCCCGGCACCGCCGCTGGCGATTGCTTCAGGCGCGTGGCCGTCAACACCTGGGGCATGGGCTGGCTGTCCACGAACAAGTCGTCGGCCAGCACTGGCGGGCTGATGATCAGTGCCAATAGCAGGGACGAACCTGAGCGGGAAGGGCCAACGGACACGGCACAGCCTATGGGAATGGGTGGATGACGGGCATGTTAACTGAGCTGAACGACTTTTCCATTCACGTTGACAGCATTTTCCTAGGAATTAATGGTCAGCTTCCTACAGCTGGCGGTAATTGTTGCCGGGGCTGGTCGCCATCCGGCCGCTCCGTATAATGCCCCGCATTGCCACTTGGTATGGATGAACGGATTGCATATGACTGAACAGCGCCCGATTGCGGTCCTGGGGGGTGGGAGTTTCGGTACCGCCGTGGCTAACCTGCTGGCCGAGAACGGTCACCTGGTGCGCCAGTGGATGCGTGACCGGGAACAGGCCGAGGCCATCCGGGTCAACCGCGAGAACCCGCGTTACCTCAAGGGCATCAAGATCCGTCCGGAAGTGGTTCCGGTGACTGACTTGCAGGCCACCCTGGAGGGCAGCGACCTGTTCTTCGTCGCCTTGCCGTCCAGTGCCTTGCGCTCGGTGCTGGCGGCCCATGCCGAGCGCTTGAGCGGCAAGTTGTTGGTGAGCCTGACCAAGGGCATCGAAGCCCAGACCTTCAAGCTGATGAGCGAGATTCTCGAAGAAATCGCCCCCAAGG
This sequence comes from Pseudomonas sp. NFIX10, assembly GCF_900111955.1. Taxonomy (NCBI): domain Bacteria; kingdom Pseudomonadati; phylum Pseudomonadota; class Gammaproteobacteria; order Pseudomonadales; family Pseudomonadaceae; genus Pseudomonas; species Pseudomonas sp. NFIX10. The sequence goes on from NZ_FOKH01000038.1 coordinate 41,705, forward strand.
CGCGGATCGGTGTGATTTCCGGGCCGAATCTGGCGCGGGAAATCGCCGAGCACGCCTTGACCGCCACCGTGGTCGCCAGCGAGGACGAAGCGCTGTGCCAACGGGTCCAGGCCGCACTCCATGGCCGCACCTTTCGGGTCTACGCCAGCGCCGACCGTTTCGGGGTGGAGCTGGGCGGGGCGCTGAAAAACGTCTATGCCATCATCGCCGGCATGGCGGTGGCGCTGGGCATGGGGGAGAACACCAAGAGCATGCTGATCACTCGCGCGCTGGCGGAAATGACCCGCTTCGCCGTCAGCCAGGGGGCCAATCCGATGACCTTCCTGGGATTGGCCGGGGTGGGCGACCTGATCGTCACCTGTTCCTCGCCCAAGAGCCGCAACTACCAAGTCGGTTTTGCCCTCGGCCAAGGCTTGAGCCTTGACGAGGCCGTGTCGCGCCTGGGTGAAGTGGCCGAAGGGGTCAACACCCTCAAGGTGCTCAAGGCCAAGTCCCAGGAGGCGGGGGTGTATATGCCGCTGGTCGCCGGGCTGCACGCGATTCTGTTCGAAGGGCGCACGCTTGAGCAGGTGATCGAGCTGTTGATGCGTGGCGAACCGAAGACCGACGTCGATTTCATTTCCACCAGCGGTTTCAACTGAACCGCTATTGACCGCAAGCAGGAGCGAGCCATGAACGATCCGCAAGGGCAACCCCAATACGAATCCATCCTGCTGCGTGTGCTGTGGATGGTGGTTTATCTGCTGGTCTGGCAGGTGGCGCAATTCATCCTCGGCGCCGTGGTGTTGGTGCAATTGATTTATCGGCTGATCTACGGCGCGCCCAGCGTCAGCCTGATGAATTTCGGCGACAGCCTGAGCCAGTTCCTGGCGCAGATCGGCCGCTTCGGCACCTTCCACAGCGACCAGAAGCCTTGGCCGTTCGCCGACTGGCCGACCCCGCGCACGCCGGAAGGCGAAGCGCCACACACCGTGGCACCGGCACCACATCCCGTCCGGGACGAGGAGCCGAAGCTATGAAACTGTGGGTATTGCGTCACGGTGAGGCAGAGCCCCATGGTGTCCGTCCCGATCCGGAACGGGTCTTGACGGTGCACGGCCGCGAGGAGGTGTTGCTCAGCGCCGGCCGGTTGATGGGCGAGCCGTTGCGGGCCATCTTCGCCAGCCCTTATGTGCGGGCCCAGCAGACCGCGCAACTGGTGCGCGAAGCTCTGGGGTTCGAACCTGAACTGATCACCGTCGATTGGCTCACGCCGGAGACCCGACCGACGGAGGTGCTAAGGCATCTGGAGGACCAGGACGATGTGCTGCTGGTCAGCCATAACCCATTGGTGGGCAGCCTGCTGGGGTTGTTGCAGCACGGCCATCTGCAACAACCCGAGCAAGTGCAAACCGCCGGCCTGGCCGAGCTGGAAGGCGATATGCCGCTGGCCGGGGCGATGGTGCTCAAGGGCATCAGGCACCCCTGAATAGAGCGGTTGCAGGATTGGGCAAGACAACAATCACACAGGAAGGGCAACGATGAGTCTGTGGCGCACCACCCCCGACATCGAGAAACTGAACGCCGCCGGTAAAAACACCATCAGCGAAGTGCTGGACATTCGGTTCGAGTCCTTCGACGATGAATCCCTGACCGCCAGCATGGTGGTCGATCAGCGCACCCATCAGCCGTTCGGCCTGCTGCATGGCGGTGCTTCGGTGGTGCTGGCCGAAACGGTCGGCTCCATGGCTGCCTATCTCTGCGTGGACACCAGCAAGTTCTATTGCGTGGGCCTGGAGATCAACGCCAACCACCTGCGCGGCGTGCGCAGTGGACGGGTGACCGCCACGGCCCGGGTGGTCCACCTGGGGCGCACCACCCAGGTCTGGGACATCCGCCTCGTCAACGACGAGGGCAAGGTCAACTGCGTGTCGCGCCTGACCATGGCGGTGGTGCCGTTGGGTGAGCAGCCGCCGGCGCGTTGACGCTCTAGCTGGTTGCAATCCTGTGGTTAGGGGATCCCCTGTGGGAGCAAGGCTTGCCCGCGATAGCGGCGATGTGGTCTTTCAAAAAGCGAGTCGCCTGTGTCGCGGGCAAGCCTTGCTCCCACACAATTCCCTCGCCACATCGGGCAGTATTTACAGTTCCATAACCCCCATAGCCCAAGCCCGACTGTCATCATTCCTGTCAGTTACGGTCATTGCCGCGCCGTCGGGTTCTGCGGACAATCTGCCGCAGTTCCCCCAATGGATCGGCTGTCATGTCGCAACAGATTTTTTTCGCCCACGCCAATGGTTTTCCCTCGGCCACTTACGGCAAGCTGTTCGCCGCATTGGCGCCGCAGTACCAGGTCGCGCATCTGGAACTGCACGGCCATGACCCGCGTTTTCCGGTGGACGATAACTGGCACAACCTGGTGGACGAACTGATCCATCACCTGGAGCAGCAACCGACGCCGGTGTGGGGCGTTGGCCACTCCCTGGGCGGTGTGCTGCACCTGCACGCGGCGTTGCGCTGCCCGCAGTTGTATCGCGGCGTGGTCATGCTCGATTCGCCAGTGCTGACCCGTACCGACCAGTGGGTGATCCTGGCCGCCAAGCGCCTGGGGTTCATCGATCGCCTGACCCCGGCAGGCCGGACGCTGGGCCGGCGTGAGGAGTTCGCTGACCTGGAATCCGCCCGGCAGTATTTTGCCGGCAAGACACTGTTTCGCGGCTTTGACCCGGATTGCTTCGACGCCTACCTGCAACACGGCCTGCAACAAGTCGGCGACCGGTTGCGCCTGCGCTTCGACCCGGCCACGGAAATCAGCATCTACCGCGGCGTGCCGCATACCAGCCCAGGACGGCCCCGTAAGCTCAAGGTGCCGCTGGCGGTGGTGCGCGGCCGGCAGAGTCGCGTGGTGATGCGGCATCACACCCGTTCGGTGGGGCGTATGCGCCATGGCGAATCCCTGAGCATGCCCGGCGGCCATATGTTTCCCCTCGAACGCCCGCAAGACACGGCCAACCTGCTCAAGAACCTGTTCCAGCGTTGGGAAGGGCGCAGCGCATGAGTGGGGTCGAGGAGGTCCGCCTGAGCCTGCCTCACATCGAGCTGGCGGCTCACTTGTTCGGCCCGGAAGACGGGCTGCCGGTGATTGCCCTGCACGGTTGGCTGGACAACGCCAACAGCTTCGCCCGCCTGGCGCCCAGGCTCGCGGGGCTGCGGGTGATCGCCCTGGACATGGCCGGTCACGGTCATTCCGGGCATCGACCGCCGGGCGCCAGCTATGCCTTGTGGGACTACGTCCATGATGTGCTGCAAGTGGCCGAACAACTGGGCTTGAGGCGCTTCGCCTTGCTGGGGCATTCCATGGGCGCCATTGTCTCGCTGGTGCTGGCCGGTTCCCTGCCGGAACGGGTGACGCACCTGGGGTTGATCGACGGGGTGATTCCTCCTACAGCCAAAGGCGATAACGCGGCCGAACGCATGGGCATGGCCCTGCAAGCCCAGTTGGATTTGCAGCAAAAACGCAAGCCGGTCTACAAAACCCTCGACCGAGCCATCGAAGCGCGTATGAAGGGGCTGGTAGCGGTCAGCCGCGAGGCCGCCGAGTTACTGGCCCAGCGCGGCCTGATGCCGGTGCCCGGGGGCTATACCTGGCGCACCGACAACCGCCTGACCCTGCCATCGCCCCTGCGCCTGACCGAGGAGCAGGCCATGGCGTTCGTTGCGCGGGTCGCTTGTCCGGCGCATCTGGTGGTGGCGGCCGACGGCATGCTTGCCCAGCACCCGGAGCTGTTGGAGCGTCTACCCTTCAGTCATGAGCAGTTGCCGGGCGGCCATCATCTGCACCTTAACGATGAGGTCGGTGCCGGGCTTGTAGCAGACTGTTTCAATCGGTTCTTCACTGTTCCTTGACTTGCGCCGGGCAACTGTCGAGGCTGGGCGGGTTGAAAGGGAGACAACCATGACAGACCTCTGTTTGCCAGCCTCGCGGTGCATCGGCGACGCCCGTCGCGTCCACGTGTCCCAGGCCAAGCCGATCCGATGAAATTATCCGTTCACTTACTCGTCCTGCTGGTGCTGGCCTGCTTCAGTTCGGCGTCGTTCGCCGTCGATGTGCCGGGCAGCCGCGACCTGGAGCGCGTGCCGCGCATGCCCGATGCACAGATCGTCGATTATCGGCAAACCAGCGACCTGGAACGTGTCTACCCCATGGGCTCGATCCGCAAGATCAGCGGCCAGTTGCGCTTTGACGGCCAAGTCGATGCCCGTGGGAATGTCACGTCGGTCACCTATGAGCTGCCGCCGGAACATACCGCGACCCAGGCCTTTACCGCAGCGCGCGAAGCCTTGCAGAAACAGGGCGCCGAGCTGTTGTTCTGGTGCCAGGCCCGCGATTGCGGCGAAAGCAGCCTGTGGGCCAACGACGTCTTCGGCAATGCCAAGCTCTATGGCGCCGACAACGGCCAGGCCTTCCTGCTGCTGCGCCTGGCGCCGCCCGCGGACAACACGCTGATTGCGCTGTATGCCATCACCCGCGGCAATCGCAAGGCCTACCTGCATGTCGAGCAGTTCGAGGCGAATGCTGCGTTGGGGGACTTGCTGCCGACATCGGCCGCCCTGTTGCGCCAGCTCAAGGACACCGGGGGCCTGGACTTGCCGCGTCTTGCCGGCGAGCCGGACGACACCTGGTTGCGCCTGTTGTCCCGGGCGTTGAACCTGGACACGGGCCTGCGGGTCAGTATCGCCGGTCCCCGGGCCGAGGACTGGCTCGAGGCGCTGGCGGGCCAGGGCGTCCGGGCGGCGCGCATGGAGGCCGCCAGCGGCGAGGCGGCGGGATTGCACCTGGAGTTGCTGCGCTAAGCTGTCTCGGGGCAGTGGTTTCACAGCCGTGCCCCGGTCCTGTTCATTTTTCGAGACCCTACATGCTCAATAACGATCGGCTGTTGGTGCAGATCCTGCTTCTGGTGTTGTTCGGCGCGAGCCTCTGGGTCATGGCGCCGTTCTGGTCGGCGCTGTTCTGGGGCGCGGTGCTGGCGTTCGCCAGCTGGCCGTTGATGCGCCTGCTGACCCGCTGGGTCAAGGGTCGCGAATCCCTGGCGGCGGCGTTACTGACGGTGGGCTGGATGCTGTTGGTGGCGGTGCCGCTGGTGTGGTTGGGTTTCAACCTGGCCGACCATGTGCGCGATGCCACCGCGTTCGTCCGGGATGTCCAAGTCGATGGCTTGCCCGAAGCCCCTGACTGGCTTGCCGCTATCCCCTTGGTGGGCGGGCGGCTGGTGGGCATCTGGAACAGCATCGATCAGCAGGGCGCGGCCATGATGGTGTCCATCAAGCCGTACCTGGGGCAGGTCGGCAACTGGCTGTTGGCGCGCAGTGCGCAGATTGGCGGCGGCATACTCGAACTGACCCTGAGTATTGTGTTCGTGTTCTTTTTCTATCGCGACGGCCCGCGCCTGGCGGCGTTCGTCCATGGCTTGCTGGAGCGTCTGATCGGCGACCGTGCCGGTTACTACATCGAACTGGTGGCCGGCACAGTGCAGCGGGTGGTCAACGGCGTGATCGGCACCGCGGCGGCCCAGGCCGTGCTGGCGCTGATCGGCTTCCTGATCGCCGGGGTGCCGGGGGCGCTGGTACTGGGGATCGCCACGTTCCTGCTGAGCCTGATCCCCATGGGGCCACCCCTGGTCTGGATCCCGGCCACGGCATGGCTGGTGTGGAAGGGGGAATACGGGATGGCGGTGTTCCTCGGCATCTGGGGCACCTTCATCATCAGTGGCGTGGACAACGTGCTCAAACCCTACCTGATCAGCCGTGGCGGAAACCTGCCCCTGGTCATCGTGTTGCTGGGGGTGTTCGGCGGGTTGATCGCCTTCGGTTTCATCGGCCTGTTCATCGGCCCGACCCTGTTGGCGGTGGCGTACAGCCTGTTGACGGACTGGAGCAAGAGCCAGGCGCGATAGCTTGAATACCAAGCACCTGTGGCGGGGGGATTGCCGTGGCGAGGGGATTCATCCCCTCGCCACAAGTGAGTTTCAATCCAGGCTTGCCGGTGAATCAGGTCGCCACGTTCAGGTGTTTCCCCACCGTCGCGACGTTATCCAGCGAGTATTGCCGGCTGAGGTTGGCGATCATTCTGTTCAACGCTTCGCTGCCATTGGCCTGCCCGCTGGTGCTGTCGCTACGGCGGCCGGCCTGCAAGGCGTCGTTGAACTCGTCGCTGTCGACCCCGCCGCTGTTGTCGCTGTCGAGGGCTTCCATCAGCATCGCGTTGGTGTCGGTGCTTGTGGACGTACCGTTGCTGGCCTGCAAGGCGCTGCTCAGTTCGCTGGCGGTGACAGTGGCGTCACCATCGGCGTCGAGCTGGCTGAACAGTTCTTCACTGGACGCCTGTTGCGGTGGGGGAGGTGGTGGCGCGAGGCTGGCGGCCAGTTCATCAAGGCTGACGGTGCCGTCCTCGTTCTTGTCCAGGGCCGAGAACACTTGCTGGCTGTCGGCACTGCTGCCGGCGCTGGCCAGGCCGCTGCTCAACTCGTCGCTGCTGACCACGCCATCACCGTCAGCGTCCAGGGCGCTGAGCAGTGCGTCGGCCAGTTCGGTATTCGGCGCCTGGTCCCGTGGCGGTGGAGGTGGCGGCGCCATCGCGGCCATTTCCTCGCTGCTCAGGTCTCCGCTGCCATCACTGTCCAGGTCGCCAAAATTGTCGCTCAGGCTGACCAGGATGCCGTCGTCGCTTTTTTGCGACAGGGCGCTGCTCAACTCTTCCTGATTGACCGAGCCGTCGCCGTCACTGTCGAGCTTGCTGAGCAGTTCCTTTTGAAACTGCTGGCTGCGGGCACTGCTGGTTGCGGTACTGCTGGTGCTGGTATAGGTCGAGTAACTGCTGACGCTACCGATCATGGGCGCTCTCCTTGGGCTGGAATAGCCGGTGGGTGCACCGGCTTATGCAGCCTCGGTGGGGCAGTTGTCGTGGGTGTGTGGAGTTTGTACCGACGGGTGTACAAAACCTCCAGATCAACGCTGCCCCCTGTAGGCGATAAGAGGGCTCAGAGACGAGGCAGGCTGATCACCGCCGTCAACCCACCCCCCGGCGTTTCTTTCAGGCTCAACTGCCCGCCCAGGCGTTCGGTGGCTTCCCGGGCGATGGTCATGCCCAGGCCGACACCGCCAGAGTTGCGATTGCGCGAGCCTTCCAGGCGGAAAAAGGGCTCGAACACCGCCTCGCGTTTGTCCGCCGCAATACCGGGGCCGTGGTCGATGACCCGGATCAATACCTGATGCTGCTGGTCTTGCAGGGCAATCAAGGCATGGCCGGCGTAGCGCAGGGCGTTGTCGATGAGGTTGTTGAGGCACGAGCGCAGTGCCATGGGTTGCACCTGCAATGGGGCGCAGGCGCCGCTGACCTGTACATCGGCGCCCTGGTCCTGGGCGTTTTCGCTCAATGATTCCACCAGGGCCTGCACGTCCATCCATTGCAGCGCTTCGCTGGTGCGTTGTTCGTGCAAGTACGTCAGGGTGGCATCGAGCATGCCGATCATGTCGTCCAGGTCCTGGCGCATCTGGCCTTGCAGCTTGATGTCATCGATTTGCTCCAGGCGCAACTTGAGCCGCGAGAGCGGCGTGCGCAGATCATGGGACACTGCGCCGAGCATGCGCGAACGCTGCTGCACCTGCTCGCGGATCCGTTGCTGCATCAGGTTGAACGTATGGGCTGCCTGCCGTGCCTCACGGGGGCCGTTTTCATCCAGCGGAGGGCTGTCGAGGTTTTCGCTCAGGCGCTCGGCGGCGTCGCTCAGGCGTTGGATCGGTCGGGTCAGGAGCTTGGCGCCGTACCAGGCCGCGATGATCAGGAACACGAATTGAAAGGTCAGTGGTACCACCGGGCCGCCGAACCAGGGACGCGGACGGCGGTTGGGGGGCGGGCCGAAGCGCGGGGGGCCTTTGTCTTGTTGGCTCATTCCTGGCGGTGGCCCGGGGGGCGGCTGGTCGTAATGGAAAAACCAGGCAAAGGCCAACAGATGCGCCAGGACAATCGCCAGTAGCAGCACGCCGAACAGGCGGCCAAACAGAGAGTCCAGGCGCAGTCGCATCAACCGATGTCCCGGGCGTCGAACAAGTAGCCCTCACCGCGGACGGTCTTGATCAGTTGGGGGGCCTTGGGATCGTCGCCCAGCTTCTGGCGCAGGCGCGATACCAGCAAGTCGATACTGCGGTCGAACGCTTCGATGGAGCGGCCGCGTGCCGCGTCCAGCAGTTGTTCGCGGCTGAGCACCCGGCGCGGTCGTTCGATGAAGACCCACAACAGGCGAAACTCGGCATTGGACAGGGGCACCACCAGTCCGTCGACCGAGATCAGTTGGCGCAGCACGCTGTTGAGCCGCCAGTTGTCAAAACGGATATTGGCCCGTTGCTCGGTACGGTCGTCACGTATCCGGCGCAGGATTGTCTGGATGCGCGCCACCAGTTCCCTGGGTTCGAACGGCTTGGCCATGTAGTCATCGGCGCCCAGTTCCAGGCCGATGATGCGGTCGGTGGGCTCGCAGCGGGCGGTGAGCATCAGGATCGGGATGTCCGATTCGGCGCGCAACCAGCGACACAACTGCAAGCCGTCTTCACCCGGCAGCATCAGGTCGAGCACGACCACGTCGAAGTGCTCGGCCTGCATCGCCTGGCGCATGGCCGCGCCATCGGTCACGCCGCTGGCCCGTATGCTGAAACGGGCCAGGTAATCAATCAGCAGCTCGCGGATCGGCACGTCGTCGTCGACGATCAGCGCGCGGGTACTCCAGCGCTTGTCATCGTCGGACACTTTTTGATCGTCAGAATTTGCAACAGGGGTGTTCTGCATGGATGCATCATCTGCCAGGTAGGCTGCCAACCGCAAAGAAGGCGGCGAGGTTGAGGCTTCAGCATAGGCGTCGTGCCGCGAGGCGTGAAGCGCTGAAAGGGCGGGTTGCGGCGGCGGACGGTAGCGTGTCGACGTGTTGTACGCGTGTCATGAATGTATCGGCTTCGACACAAAGGTCGCTATCGTCCATGCTGCTGGGGGCCGATGAGATTTACCGATCATCGGGTCCCGCACGGGCGCTCGTTCCGCTACAATGCGCGCCGATTTCGACTTGCCTGAGAGCCCGCTCATGTCCGCCTGCCAGACGCCCATTATCGTCGCCCTGGATTTCCCCACCCGTGACGCCGCCCTGAAGCTGGCCGACCAGTTGGACCCCACGCTTTGCCGGGTCAAAGTCGGCAAGGAACTGTTCACCAGTTGCGCTTCGGAAATTGTCGGGACCCTGCGTGACAAGGGGTTCGAAGTGTTCCTGGACCTGAAGTTCCACGACATTCCCAACACCACCGCCATGGCGGTCAAGGCGGCTGCGGAGATGGGCGTATGGATGGTCAACGTGCATTGCTCCGGTGGCCTGCGCATGATGGCGGCCTGTCGTGAAGTGCTGGATCAGCGCAGCGGCCCGAAACCGTTGCTGATCGGCGTGACCGTGCTGACCAGCATGGAGCGCGAGGACCTGGCCGGGATCGGCCTGGACATCGAGCCTCAGGAGCAGGTGCTGCGGTTGGCGGCGCTGGCGCAGAAGGCCGGCCTGGACGGTCTGGTCTGTTCGGCCCTGGAAGCCGGCGCCCTGAAAGCGGCCCACCCGTCGTTGCAACTGGTGACCCCGGGGATTCGTCCGGCGGGGAGCGCCCAGGACGACCAGCGTCGCATCCTGACCCCGCGTCAGGCGCTGGACGCCGGTTCCGACTACCTGGTGATCGGTCGCCCGATCAGCCAGGCCGCCGATCCGGCCCAGGCGCTGGCGGCGGTCGTGGCCGAACTGGCCTGATCCTACCCTGAAGGGCCCTTGTGGGAGCGAGCTTGCTCGCGATAGCGGTATGTCAGTCAATAGCAATGTTGACTGACAGGGCCTCATCGCGAGCAAGCTCGCTCCCACAGTTGTTGTGTGTCAGACCTTGAGTACGAGTTTCCCGAAGTTCTCCCCGCTGAACAATTTGGTCAGTGTCTCGGGGAAGGTCTCCAGCCCTTCCACAATGTCTTCCTTGCTCTTGAGCTGCCCCTTGGCCATCCATCCGGCCATTTCCTGACCGGCGGCGGCGAACTGCGAGGCGTAGTCCATCACCACGAAACCTTCCATGCGGGCCCGGTTGACCAGCAGTGACAGGTAGTTGGCGGGGCCCTTCACCGCTTCCTTGTTGTACTGGCTGATGGCACCGCAAATCACCACGCGGGCCTTGAGGTTCAGTCGGCTGAGCACGGCATCCAGGATGTCGCCCCCGACGTTGTCGAAATACACATCCACGCCTTTGGGGCATTCGCGCTTGAGACCGGCGTGGACGTCTTCGTTCTTGTAGTCGATGGCGCCGTCGAAGCCCAATTCATCGACCAGGAATTTGCATTTGTCGGCACCGCCAGCGATGCCCACCACACGACAGCCTTTGATCTTGGCAATCTGCCCGGCGATGCTCCCCACCGCACCGGCGGCGCCCGACAGCACCACGGTTTCGCCGGCCTTGGGCGCGCCGACGTCCAACAGGGCGAAATAAGCGGTCATGCCGGTCATGCCCAGGGCGGACAAATAACGTGGCAGCGGTGCCAGTTTCGGATCGACTTTGTAGAAACCCCTTGGCTCGCCGAGGAAATAATCCTGCACACCCAGGGCACCGTTGACGTAGTCCCCGACCGCGAACCCCGGGTTGTTCGAGGCAATCACTTGGCCGACACCCAGCGCCCGCATCACTTCGCCGATGCCCACCGGTTGGATGTAGGACTTGCCCTCGTTCATCCAGCCGCGCATGGCCGGGTCCAGGGACAGGTATTCGTTCTTCACCAGGATCTGGCCGGCTGCCGGCTCGCCCACCGGTACTTGCTGATAGGTGAAAGTCTCGCGGGTCGCGGCGCCTACCGGGCGTTTGGCGAGCAGGAACTGGCGATTGGTCTGGGCAGTCATGGTTGGCACTCAAGATGAATGAAGACTTGTTGATAGACCTTCGAGGCGTTTGCCGCAAGGTTCGCCGCCCCAGCGAATGCACTTCGATCCAACCCAGTGATAGTGCCTCCAGGGCCCTTATCACTGGCACCCATGAATGCCCAACCGGCATCTGGATAGTGCTGCCGTGCCACGCCAGGCTGTGGCTACACTGGCGCGACCCCGCATTCTTCGAGGAACAGACAATGAGCATGACGTTTTCCGGACAGGTCGCCGTGGTAACCGGCGGCGCCGCCGGCATCGGCCGCGCCACGGCCCAGGCGTTCGCGGCAGAGGGCCTGAAAGTGGTTGTGGCCGACTTGGACGTGCCGGGCGGCGAGCGTACTGTGCAGTCGATTCGCGATACGGGCGGCGAGGCGGTATTCGTGTGCTGCAACGTGACGCTGGAAAGCGATGTGCAGCAACTGATGGACCAGGTGATCAAGACCTATGGGCGCCTAGACTACGCCTTCAACAACGCCGGGATCGAGATCGAGAAGGGCAAATTGGCCGATGGTACCCTCGACGAGTTCGACGCGATCATGGGGGTCAATGTGAAGGGCGTCTGGTTGTGCATGAAGTACCAGCTGCCCTTGCTGCTGGCCCAAGGCGGCGGTGCCATCGTCAACACGGCATCGGTGGCGGGCCTGGGCGCTGCGCCGAAGATGAGCATCTATGCCGCCTCCAAGCACGCTGTGATCGGCCTGACCAAATCGGCTGCCATCGAATACGCCAAGAAGAAGATCCGCGTGAACGCAGTCTGTCCGGCGGTGATCGACACCGATATGTTCCGTCGTGCCTATGAGGCGGATCCGAAAAAGGGCGAGTTCGCCAATGCCATGCACCCGGTGGGGCGTATCGGCAAGGTCGAGGAAATCGCCAGCGCCGTGCTCTATTTGTGCAGCGATGGCGCGGCGTTCACCACCGGCCATTCCCTGGCGGTGGACGGCGGCGTCACGGCGTTCTGAGGACGTTTCCCTGAGCTTGTAGGAAGAAGCCCGCACTGGTTGCGGGCTTTTTCTTTGGGCCTGGGAAACATCCCCGGAGCGGCCTATCAATGTGTTTCAAAGGATGAGAATCGGCGGTTTTGGCGACGTTGTCGTACATCGTTCGCGGGTGGCCTGTGCTTAACTGTTTCCGGAAATAAAACAAACGCTTAGGAGTTTGGTTACTCATGGAGTTGAGAATCGACCGGCAGGCCTTGGTGCCTGTCGTGCAGCAAATCGTCGACGCGCTGACCGGCTGGATCCGACAGGATGCGGTGCAACCGGGGACTCGCCTGCCGTCCGTGCGCCAACTGGCGCGGCAGAACCTGCTCAGCCAGTCCAGCGTCAACGAAGCGTGTGAGCGCCTGGTTGCCCAAGGCCTGTTGGCGTCCCGGCATGGCTCCAGCTTTTTCGTCGCGCCAGCTCCCACCTCCGGGCAGGCGTGCATCGACCCGGATCGGCGGCAGGATATGCCCGCCGAGGGCGGTGATTCCCCGCCCTGGGCGTTGAAGCTGGGGTGTGGTGGGTTGCCCGAGAGCTGGCGTGAAAGCGATGACCTGGGTTATGCGATCCGGCAGGTCACTCGCACCGACATGGCGGGGTTGTTCAACTACAGTACGTCGCTGGGGCTGCCTGCCTTGCGTGAGCAGCTGTCCAGGCGCCTGAAGCAATTCAATATCGAGGCCGATAAAGACCTGATCCTGACCACCACCGGGGCGACCCATGGGCTGGACCTGATCGTGCGGACATTGCTGCAGCCAGGCGCCTGTGTGGTGGTGGAAAGCCCTGGCTATTCAAGCCTGTTCGACCTGCTCAGGTTGCACAAGATCGACATGATCGAACTGCCCAGGACCCCGCGCGGCCCGGACGTCGATGTGTTGCAAGACTTGTTGGCGACACACCGGCCCAGTGCGCTGTTCGTCAACAGTGCCTGTCACAACCCGACCGGCAGCAACCTGGCCCCGGCCGTGGCCCAGCGGTTGTTGCAACTGACGAAGCAACACGCCGTGCTGGTGATCGAAGACGATGCCTATGGCGACTTCCAGAATTCGGCGCGAACCCGGTTGGCAGCGCTGGATGCCGACGTGGTCTATGTGGGCAGTTTCTCGAAGACCCTGAGCAGTTCGTTGCGCGTCGGTTTCGTGGTGGCCGGGCCGTCCATCATCGCGCGCCTGAGCGAGGTCAAGGGCATCACCAGCATGGGTGGGTCGCGGTTCTGCGAGGCGGTGCTGGCCAATCTCCTGGCCAATGGGGCCTATCGCAAACTGGTCCAGCGCCAGCGCCAGCGCTTGGGCGTCGATACGGCGGCGTTGTTACAGGTATTGGAGGATGCCGACTGGGAGGTCTTTGGCAAACCGGCCGGCGGGCTTTTCATTTGGGCAAGACCGCCAATCAGTGACTACGCTGGATTACAGCGCTTGGCCAAGCGGTTCGGCGTGTTGTTGTCTTCGCCCACGGCCTTCAGCCCTTCGGGCACCGACAGCGACTGGCTACGGATCAACGTGGCCTATGCCCGTGATCCCCGAGCGCTGGGTTTTTTCCGGGCTGCGGCTCTGGATCGACCTCAAGTGTCCTGAAAACGACGCGGCTGTAGCTTTTTGCCATTATTCCGACGCCAGCATCTTGTGTTGCAGGGCGTCTCGTTGCGAATCTGCAATCAACACACACTGGCAGAGGACTGAGCGCAATGATTTCGGCCGTGCAAGGACGTTTTGCCAACCTGGGTATGGCAAAAAAACTGGGTATCGGATTTGTCCTGGTGCTGCTGTTGACCGCGGTGGTCGCGGCCATCGGCGTCTGGTCCCTGCAGACCATCAGCTATCGCTTCGATGGCCTGAAGCAGATGTCGTCCCTCAACAGCGGGTTGCTCAAGGTCCGGCTGCTGGAGCAGGAGTACGCCTCGCGTTCCGACTCCAAGACGGCCGATGCCCTGCGCCAGGGTGTCGACGGGCTGCTGGCCCTGGCGAACGAGCTCAAGGCGCAGTCGCCTGCCAACGTGCCGGTGATGAACGATGTTGAGCAAGCGCTGGGGGCCTATCGCAAGGCATTCGACGAGTTTGTCGGGTTGAGCCAGAGCAAGGACCTGGCGCTGGAAATGGCCAGTTGGTCGGTGTCCAGCGTGGCCAACAACCTCGATGTATTGCAGGCCGGGCTGGCGGATGACGGTACCTATGCCTTGAAGGACTCCGAAGGCAAGGAAGGGGCCGAGTTCATCGAGCAGGCCAACCAGATCAGCGAAGTGTCGCGGTTGATGTTGCAGGCCATGAACGAGGCGCGGATCCGTTTGGACCAGAGCCGCAAAGGCAATGTCGAGGGCGCCGGAGAAGGGAGCATCGAACAGGCCGAGCAGGCCATGAAACTGGCTGAAGCGCTCAAGACCACGGTCAAGGACCCCGGTTACCAGACCGTGCTTAATGAAGTGGCCGGGCATATCGCTGGGTTCAATGAGCAACTGGCCGAGTACACCGGCCTGTTGGCGAAGGAAAAAGTCGTCTACCAGCAACTGCACGAGCGTGCCGACCAAGTGGTGGCGCGGGTCGACCAGGCCTTCAGTGCCGAAGACCAGGCCATGCAGACCGAACTGAAGAAGAACTCGCTGCTGATCATCGGTTCGTCGGCCTTGGCGTTGCTGGTGGGATTGATCGCGGCGTGGGTCATCACCCGGCTGATCGTGACGCCGCTGCGCAGTGTCATTCGCGTTGCCCAGCGGATCGCGGCGGGGGACTTGAGCGCCACGGTGGAAGTGACGCGCCGGGACGAGATTGGCCAGTTGATGCAGGCGATGCAACAGATGGGCGCAGGGCTGAGCAGTATTGTCAGCGGCTTGCAGGCCGGGATCGAGCAGTTGGCCAATTCGGCTCAATCGCTGTCGGCTGTGACCGAGCAGACCAACCTGGAAGTCAGCAGCCAGAAAGAGGAAACCGAGCAGGTCGCCACGGCCATGAACCAGATGACGGCCACCGTGCACGATGTGGCACGCAATGCCGAAGAAGCGGCACAAGCGGCCCAGACTGCCGACGACAAGGTCGAAAGCGGCCAGCAGGTGGTGCGCCAGAGCATGGTGCGCATCGAACAACTGGCCGATTCGGCCACGTCGGCCAGTTCCAGCATCGAAAGTCTCAGCGCCGAGATCCAGAACATCGGCACGGTGCTGAGTGTGATCAAGAGCGTGGCTGAGCAAACCAACCTGTTGGCCCTCAATGCCGCTATCGAGGCGGCCCGTGCCGGGGAGCAGGGCAGGGGCTTTGCGGTCGTGGCCGATGAGGTGCGGGCCCTGGCCAGGCGCACGCAACAGTCCACCGAGGAAATCGAGCGACTGGTGAGCGCCTTGCGTTCAGCGGCCCAGGCTTCCGTACAGCAGATTCAGAGCAGTGGCGAGCTGGTGAAGATGGCGGTCAGCGACGCACTGCAGACCGAGAGCGCGTTGGGCAGCATTGCGGCGGCGGTGTCGTTGATCCAGCAGATGAACCAACAGATCGCCGCGGCAGCCGAGCAGCAGAGCTCGGTGGCCGAAGAGATCAACCGCAGTGTCACCAGCATTCGCGCCAGTGCTGATCAATCGTCCCTGGCGATGCGCGGCAATGCCGCTTCCAGCATCGAGCTGGCGCAGTTGGGGGTTGAGTTGAAAGGGATGGTGGGGCATTTCAAGTTGTGAGTCCGCGATAGCAGATCCAACGTGCCAACAGTTTTGCCAGCCTGGAGGCGTAGGGTGTAGCTTCGGAAGGCTTCTTGGGCTACGGCCCCGTGGCGAGGGAGCTCGCTCCCGCCGGGCTACGGAGCAGACCCGAAATGCGTGGGAGCGCTGCGCACTCCAGCGGGAGCAAGCTCCCTAGCCACAGAAACTCCACCCGCACAGGGTGGAGCCGTATCAGTCGTAGACTTTCTTCTTCTTCCACTCGTCGTTTATTTCGTCGTCCTTCAAGCCTTCGGTCAACTGGTTGACCTCGCCCTCGACCGGCTGGGTGCTGGCCAGGACCTGGGCATTGGCGCGGGCCAGGAGTTTCTCCAGGTAGGCCAGTTGTTCGGCGTAGACCTGCGGTTCCTGTTGCTTGCGCAGGTACTGCACGCCGCGCTCGAAGGCCAGGCGAGCCTGCCCGGGTTGTTCTTGTTGCAAAGCCTGCTGGCCGAGGTTGTTGAAGAACTCGATGTGCAGCAGCACCAGGATGTGCCGCACTTCACGGATCCAGCGCTTGGCTTCGTTGGGCGGCAGGAAACCGTCCTGGGCGGCGCGGGTGATCTGGCCATGCAAGGCCTCGAGCAGAAAGCGAACGTCCTTGGCCTTGGCTTCGGTCTGGATCGGTGCCGGTGGATTGCTCACCGGGATCGATTCACCCTGGGCAGCCAGTGCGCTCAGTTCATCCAGGCGTGCCTTGACCGCAGAATTGGTTTTCTCCAGGTTCAGCAGGCGCTGGCAGACATTCATCTCGAGGCGCGTCATCAACAACTTCAGGGCAGGGGTCATCAACTGCCCGGGGAAGGTTTCGGTGAGCTCGCCACAGCGACGCATGCGGTCGTTGAGTTCTACCTTGGTGCGGGCCTTTTCCAGCTTGTTGTTTTCCACCACGTGGTTCATGTAGCCAATGGCGATCAACAGGGCGATCCCGGCTACGACGAGCAGGGTGATCATGAGTGGTGTCACCGGTAAGACCTCTTTATTAGGGTACGCATGTCATGAGTGTAGTGGCTTGGCTTTTAAGCGCATAGGCCCGAGCGACGTGATTAGACGGGCGTCGTGCTGTTTATAGGACGCATGATCGGGTAGGAGCACATTGCCATTATTTGCCGGGCGCGACTATAGCGTCTCGGCGGGCGACAGAATATAGGCGTCAGAGACCGGACGAGCAAAATGTGCGGATCGCCCCCCAAACCGGGCGAAGTCATTGATTTAAATAAATTTATATCTGGGGGTTGACGACCCTTCAATCCATCCATAGAATGCGCGCCACTTACAGCGTAAAGCACTCAGCCAAACGCTCCAAGTAGTGAATGTTGTACGTGTGTCCCCTTCGTCTAGTGGCCTAGGACACCGCCCTTTCACGGCGGTAACAGGGGTTCGAGTCCCCTAGGGGACGCCAATGCGGGAATAGCTCAGTTGGTAGAGCACGACCTTGCCAAGGTCGGGGTCGCGAGTTCGAGTCTCGTTTCCCGCTCCAATTTTAAACAGTGTTGCTTTCGGGCAGTGCTGAGTGAAGCCAGAGCCGACATCTTCGGATGCGGATTTGGGCACTGAAACACACACCATGTGTTTCAGTTAGCGTGTCCCCTTCGTCTAGTGGCCTAGGACACCGCCCTTTCACGGCGGTAACAGGGGTTCGAGTCCCCTAGGGGACGCCATTTGCGGGAATAGCTCAGTTGGTAGAGCACGACCTTGCCAAGGTCGGGGTCGCGAGTTCGAGTCTCGTTTCCCGCTCCAAATTCAAAAAACGCCGCTCATACGAGCGGCGTTTTTTTACGCCTGTGAAACAGCTGAAATTCCCCTGACACCTATCGCCCTCTGACTGATCCTGGCGTTTTCCCGCTGTCGAATTTCACATCGAAAGGATCAGTCGCCCGGCGAAAAGAATCAAAATCACCCCCATGGTCCGTTCAAACCAGTGCCCCATGCGCATGAACACTTCGCGCACCTTGGAGCTGGAGAAAAACAGTGCTACGACGACAAACCACAGGGCGTTTACACCGCACATCCAGACGCCATACAGCATCTGGATCTGCAGGGGCGTGGTGGCGCTGATCAGCGTGGTGAAGATCGCCAAGAAGAACAGCGTGGCCTTCGGATTGGTCGCGTTGGTCAGGAAGCCGGTGGCGAACGCCTTCACGGGCGTTTGTCGAGCAGCCTGGTCATTGGGCTGCTCGCCTTCCAGGGCGGACTTGGGTTGACTGCGCAGTAGACTGACGCCCAGGTAGAGGATGTAGGCGCCACCCACGACCTTGGCGACCGTCAGCAACCAAGGGGTTGTGTGCATCAGCGCGCCGACGCCGAGCAAGGTGTAGAGGACATGCACCGAGATGCCGGCACCGATGCCCAGTGCAGTGCAGATACCGACCCATCGGCCGAAGCGAACGCTCTGGCGAATCGTCACGGCGAAATCCGGACCGGGCGCGACCACCGCCAGAAAGTGCAGGGTGGCCAGGGTCAGGAATTCACCAAGGTAGTTGGATAGCATTTCAGCTCCAAAAGGTCAGGGGTGAGGAGTCGCCGCGATAGCCGACAAAAAAAGAAAGGCTCAGGCGTGGGGCGGCCACACCGGGGCTGACCGAATGCATGCATCGCGAATTGAACATGATGAAGTCGCCGGGTTGCGGTCGTACTTCCAGGGTCGGGCGGCCGAGCAGGGCGGGGTCGATGCCGTAGCTGTCGCCGCGCATTTCATCGAACAGCTCTGGCGAGACATGCTTATCCCACATTTGCAGCGCGCCACCTTCAGAGGGCATGTTGAGGTAGACGTTGCAGGCGAGCTGGGCTTGCAGGCTGTGGGCCTGAAAACTGTCGGGTGCATCCTTGGCGAAAATATCGTGGTGGGCCAGGAAGCACACGCCGGGTTTCACCACGCGAGACAGGCCTACGTACATCTTCCGGCCATAAAGGCTTTCCAGGTGTGCCCCCGCCGGCCAGGTTTCGTCGAGCATGCAGCGCAACGTGTCGACCGGCGAGGAGTAGGGGGCGCAGCGGTTGCGCAGCTCGACGATATTGCGACCGGCCTGGTTGAAGTAGTCCTCGATCAGTGGCGGCTGATTCTCGGCTTCGTAGAAGGCCATGCCGATGCGCCCGATGCTGGGGGCGTTGATATAACCTTCGAAACCGGGGGCGAGGATCTTGTTGCCAATTTCAATGGCCAACGATGGCGACAGGAAGTTTTTCAAGCGCACGGCGAGCACTTCGCCATCTATCAGTTTCTTGATGCACCACTGATCGAGGTGCTCGACATCAAGCATCATGAGACAGGTCCGTCTGAATAGGGGGAGGGGGCCTGCGAGCGGTTCCTGGTCGCAAGGGTGGCGGGTATCAGGCCACGTGGTAATGCACCGACAGCGTGCCTTTCTTTTGCGAAAGCGAGGCGATGGTGACGGCTCCCAGTTCCTGCAACCGTCGCACATGGGTGCCGCCGCAGCCGTAAGCCGTCAGCTCACCGAAACCGACTTCCCGGGTGCCTTGGCGAAGTGCGATCAGGCGAGGCAAGTCTTCGGCGATCCATGCATCGATGCCCTGCTGGATGATCGATGTGTCCAGCTCCTCGGGATGTTCCCCAGGCTGGAACTGCACGCGGCTTTCGCCGGGCCAGTGGTGGGCCTTGATCGGCTTCCAGCCACGGCTTTCGGCAAAATGGCCGATCAGGTGCCCGGCCGAGTGCAGGCGTGAATTCAGCCGCCGCCGCTGCTCATCCACGCGGATCGCGGCCATGCCGGGGGCTACTGGGCGGTCGACGTAATGAATGATCTGTTGCCCGTCCTGAACGACGCGCAGTACTTGGCTGTCGCCGATCCATCCGGTGTCGCAGGGCTGACCGCCGCCCTGGGGGTGGAACAGGGTGGCGCGCAGCACCACGGCGAATTCGTTTTCCCGGGGGCTGCAGTCCAGGACTTCCACGTTGGCCTTGAGGTCATCGCTATGGAAAAAAAGGCGAAGCGTCATGGTCCATACCCACATCAGAAATTGTGACGGGATTATAGGTAGCGTGTAAAAGGGTGATAATCCGTTCAAATTTCAAAGGACTGTTGCACCATGAGCACAAATCTACCGTTGCCGTTGCTCGCCGAAATGGCGGTCTTCGTCAAGGTTGTGGAGACCGGCAGCTTTTCCGAAGCGGCCCGCCAGTCAGGCTCATCGCCGTCGGCCATCAGCCGCAGCATTTCTCGCCTGGAGAAAGCCCTGGCGACCCGATTGCTGCAGCGCACCACCCGCAAGTTGCGTTTGAGCGATGGCGGAGAAGAGGTGTTCAAGCGCTGCCAGGAGATGGTCGCCGCCGCTCGGTCGGTGATGGAAATCAGCGGCCAGTTCACCCAGGAAGCGGAAGGGCGCATCCGCGTCAGCGTGCCCAAGGCCGTGGGGCGTTTCGTGATTCATCCACACATGCCTGAATTCTTGCGCCGTTATCCGAAGGTCGATGTGGAGTTGTTCCTGGAGGATCGGCAGGTCGACCTGATCGATGATCACGTCGACCTGGCCATCCGGATTACCGATCAACCATCGGCCGGACTGGTGGGGCGCCAGTTGTTGACCATTGACCACCTGCTCTGCGCCACGCCGCAATACCTGGCGGAGCACGGTGTTCCCACGCATCCCCACGATTTGCTGGAGCACAGTTGCATTTACTTGGGCGAAACGCCCAATGACGCGCGTTGGAAATTCAAGAAAGGCAGCAAGTCGGTCACCGTAGGCGTGCGCGGACGCTACGCAGCCAATCACACGGGGGTGCGGTTGGGGGCGGTCTTGCAGCACATCGGCATCGGTAGCCTGCCGTACTTCACCGCCCGTCATGCCTTGGAACAGGGCTTGATCGTGCAGGTGTTGGCCGACTGGACGTTCCTCGCTTCGTACCATGGTGGCTTGTGGTTGCTGCATTCGCCGACCCGCTACCTGCCACCGAAGCTGCGGGTGTTCATTGATTATCTGGTGGAGTGCCTGGCGAAGGAGCCGACCTTGAACAAGGTGGCGGGAGGGGGGCGTTCCAGCAAGGTCGCGGCGCATTATGAGTTGCCGGAAAGTGATGGGTTGTTCTGACGGGCCTCATCGCGAGCAAGCTCGCTCCCACACAAGCTCAGGATCAACAGCACCCACTGTGGGAGCGAGCTTGCTCGCGATGAGGCCCGTCCAGGCAACACACTCCGGCAAGACCAAAAAAAGGCCCGCCGGTTTAACCGTGCGGGCCTTGCGCATAACGGATCGCAATCAGTGCTTGCTGTCCTGGTCCGACATCGCCAGCAATTGCTTTTCCTGGTTCCAGTCGAAAGGCTCGTCGTTTTGCTCGGCTTCGAAACGACGTTCTTCTAGGGCCTGGTACAGGGCGATTTCTTCGTCAGGCATGTAGTGCAGGCAGTCACCGGCGAAGTACCAGAGCAAGTCGCGAGGCACCAGGTGGGCGATCTGTGGATAACGGACGATCACTTGGCACAGGAGGTCCTGGCCCAGGTACTGGCTTTCGATCGGATCGACGGGCAATTGCGCGCGCAACTCGTCGAAGCGCTCCAGGAACAAGGCGTGGCTTTCTTCGGGCACCTGTTCGGCCTCACCCACGGCGACCAGGATGCTGCGCAAGTGGTCAAGCAAGACAAGGTGATCGGCAACGACATTGGACACGAGATAAGTCCTCAAGAGCAAAACGGGCGCAGGAGTATAAAGCCCTTGCGCCTGCTTTTGTAGGTGAAGAGCTATAGGTGAAGAGCTCTAGGTGACGGAGCGTACCTGGCCATCAGGATCAACGGACCTTGTCTGGGGCCAGCGTCAGTTCGGCCTTGTCGAAATCATCCACGTCGATGACTTTGCGCCGCGCCGCCTCGGCCGCGTGCAAGGTCTGCGCTTCACCGGCTTGCAGCACGCCGGCCTCCAGGGCCGCATCGATGAGGGGTTCGCCAGGCGCCGGATTGAGCTGACCCTGCTTGAGCGCACCGTGCAGTTTCTTGTGCAGCGGATGGGCGGCCGCCAGCAGGTCGGCGGCGTGTTGCAGGGCGCCCACCGGATCGTCGGTCGATTGCGGGCGATAGCAACCCTGCAGCAACTCTTCCAGAGTCGGGTCACCCTTGGGCCGGCCGATGACCGCGGCCACCTCGGCGTCGAGCCTGTCGCTCGGGCCCTTGTGACGCCGACCGAAGGGGAACACCACCAGGCGCAACAGGTAGCCCAGTACCCGGTTCGGGAAGTTGCTCAGCAGTTCATCCAGCGCACGTTCCGACTGGCCGAGGCTTTCTTCCATGGCCCAGGTGAACAGCGGTGTCATGTGGTCCGGCGAATCCAGATCGTGATAACGCTTGAGCGCGGCGGACGCCAAGTACAGGTTGCTCAAGACGTCGCCCAGGCGGGCCGACAAGCGTTCGCGGCGTTTGAGCTCTCCGCCCAGCAGCATCATGCTCAAGTCCGCCAGCAGCGCGAATGCCGCGGCCTGCCGGTTGAGGGCGCGGAAATAACCCTGGCTCAAGGCATTGCCGGGGGCCCTCTCGAAATGCCCCAGGCCCAGGTTGAGCACCAGGGTGCTGGCGGCGTTGCTGACGGCGAAACCGATGTGCTTGAGCAACAAGGCATCGAACTCGACCAGCGCCTGGTCCTTGTCTTCACGGGTTGCCAGGGCCATTTCCTTGAGGACGAACGGATGGCAGCGAATGGCGCCCTGGCCGAAGATCATCAGGTTGCGCGACAGAATGTTCGCGCCTTCGACCGTGATGAAGATTGGCGCACCTTGCCAACTGCGCCCCAGGTAATTGTTCGGGCCCATGATGATGCCCTTGCCGCCATGTACGTCCATGGCGTGGCTGATGCATTCTCGACCACGCTCGGTCAGGTGGTACTTGAGAATGGCCGACAGCACCGAAGGTTTTTCCCCCAGGTCCACGGCGTTGGCAGTCAGCATGCGTGCCGCATCCATCAACCAGGCGTTGCCGCCGATGCGCGCCATGGCCTCCTGGATACCTTCGAACGCCGACAACGGTACGTTGAATTGTTCGCGCACCTGGGCGTACTGGCCTGTCACCAGGCTGGTGAACTTCGCAGCGCCGGTGCCCACCGCCGGCAGGGAAATCGAGCGCCCGACCGACAGGCAGTTCATCAGCATCATCCAGCCCTTGCCGAGCATGGCCTGACCGCCGATGAGGAAGTCCAGCGGGATGAACACGTCCTTGCCCCAGTTCGGTCCGTTCATGAACGCGGCGCCCAGGGGCAGGTGACGGCGGCCGATATGCACGCCCGGGGTGTCGGTGGGAATCAAGGCGAGGCTGATGCCCAGGTCTTCTTCGTCACCCAGCAGGTGGTCGGGGTCATACGCCTTGAAGGCCAGGCCCAGGAGCGTGGCCACCGGGCCGAGGGTGATGTAGCGTTTTTCCCAGTTCAGGCGCAGGCCGAGGGTTTCCTGGCCCTCCCATTCACCCTTGCAGATGATGCCGGTGTCGGGCATCGCCCCGGCGTCGGAGCCGGCCAGCGGCCCGGTCAGGGCGAAGCAGGGGATATCGTCGCCGCGGGCCAGTCTCGGCAGGTAATGGTCGCGTTGCTCGTCGGTGCCGTAGTGCAGCAGCAATTCCGCCGGGCCGAGGGAGTTGGGGACCATCACGGTGGAGGCCAGGTCGCCGCTGCGCGTGGCCAGTTTCATCGCGACCTGGGAGTGGGCATAGGCGGAGAAGCCCTTGCCACCATATTCCTTGGGAATGATCAGCGCGAAGAACCCGTGCTCCTTGATATGGGCCCAGGCTTCAGGGGGCAGGTCCATGGCCTGGCCGATCTGCCAGTCGCTGACCATCGCGCAGAGGGCTTCGGTAGGGCCGTCGAGGAACGCCTGCTCCTCCTCGGTCAGTTGCACCTTGGGGTAGGCCAGCAGCAAGTCCCAGTCCGGGCGGCCGCTGAACAGTTCGCCATCCCACCACACCGTGCCGGCATCGATGGCGTCGCGCTCGGTCTCGGACATGGGCGGCAGGGTTTTCTGGAACCAGTCGAACATCGGCGCGCTGAAATATTTGCGGCGCAGGTCCGGTAGCAGCAGCGGGGCCGCGACAGCCGCGAGCACCACCCAGAGGATCAGCATCAGCCAGCCGGGCGCATGGCTGAAAATGCCCATGGCCAACAGGTAGGCCGCGACGATACCCAGCGCGGGCAGCGGGGCGGTGCGCCGATGCGTAAGCCAGGCGATCCCGACAACCAGGACCAGTATCCACAACAACAGCATATGTAATCCTCCGTGAACCAAGGCAAAACCGACCTTCAGAGCTTAGACGGCATCTGCAAAACCGGCAGTCGGCGCGATGTGATTGATTTCGTGGGAAACCCTGGTTGCATTGCGCCAGTCTGGTTGGCAACAGCCGCGGGAAATCGTTCGTTAACAAGGTGAGAAAACGCCATTGTTTGGCCGGAATGCCGTTATCGTTGGGCCGGGGCGGTGGATAAACTCGTGGTTTCCCGATGCCAGTTCGCCACAACGATCTGGTTCGGCATTATCTGCGGTGATGTTTCCCGAGAGGTCTTTCCTTACATGCAGCAATACCTGAACCCCGGCCGCTTCATCGACAGCGATCATCCCGCGGTCATCGACTTCGCCGAAACCCACCGCGGCGCCGAGCGCGACCCGCGGGCCCAGGCGGTCAGCCTG
The DNA here is from genome assembly GCF_900111955.1 of Pseudomonas sp. NFIX10. Lineage (NCBI taxonomy): Bacteria > Pseudomonadati > Pseudomonadota > Gammaproteobacteria > Pseudomonadales > Pseudomonadaceae > Pseudomonas > Pseudomonas sp. NFIX10. The sequence goes on from NZ_FOKH01000038.1 coordinate 65,915, forward strand.
TATTACGCCGTGCGCGAGGCGGTGCGCTACAACCCCTATACCTTCAGTCGCGACCCGGCGACCCTGTGCGGCAGTTACGCGCTGGCTGCGAGTGAAAGCTATTGCGTGCCCAAGGCCACCTTGCTGGCCGGCTGCGCCCGGCATTGCGGCATCCCGGCGCGTATCGGCCTGGCGGATGTACGCAACCACCTGTCCACCCCGCGTCTGCTGGAACTGCTCAGGAGCGACGTGTTCGCCATGCACGGTTATACCGAGCTGTACCTGAACGACCGCTGGGTCAAGGCCACGCCGGCTTTCAACCAGGGCTTGTGCGCGTTGTTCGACGTGGCCCCGCTCGAGTTCGACGGTCGCCACGACAGCGTCTTCCACCCGTTCAATCGGCAAGGGGCGAAGCTGATGGAGTACATCACTGACCATGGCCAGTTCGCCGACGTGCCCGAGGCATTTTTCTTCGAACACCTGGAGAAGTGCTACCCGCATCTGTTCGGCGAACAGGTGCCGCGCTTGCTCGGCGACATGCAGGACGATTTGAGTCGCGCCTGATCAGGCGTATGCTGCTGCGGCATTTATCCATCGAGGACGCCGTGATGCTGAAGATATGGGGCCGGAAAAATTCATCGAATGTGCGCAAGGCATTATGGTGCGCGGAGGAGTTGGGGCTGGCCTACGAGGCCATCGATGCGGGCGGGGCGTTCGGTGTGGTGGACACGCCCGAGTACCGCGCGAAAAACCCCAACGGCCGCGTGCCGACGATCGAGGACGACGGCTTCGTGCTGTGGGAGTCCAACACCATCGTGCGTTACCTGGCGGCCCGTCATGCGTCGGGATCGGCCTGGTATCCTGCTGACGTACAGGCCCGGGCCCAGGCTGAAAAATGGATGGACTGGACCACGTCCAGCTTTGCCGCACCGTTTCGCACGGTGTTCTGGGGCGTCTTGCGCACCCCGGCCGAACAACAGGATTGGACGGCCATCAATGCGGCGATCAAGGAGTGCGACGATCTGCTGGCCATGGTCGAGCGGACCTTGAGTGCACAGCTTTACCTGTCGGGTGATGAAATCGGCGTGGGCGACATTCCCCTGGGCAGTTTCATTTATGCCTGGTTCGAGATGCCTATCCAGCGCGCCGAGCGGCCTGCCGTACAGGCCTGGTACGCACGGTTGCAGCAGCGCCCGGCCTACCGCAAAGCCGTCATGACTGCGTTGACTTAATACCTACTATCAACACGCTTGACTGTACTTGTGCGGCGACGCCAAGCACCATTGCCTCGGTGCGCCGTGTTGCATTGCTCGCCGCCCGCCCTTATCTATTCTTTTCTTCCCTCCCTTCTTGGTGCGTAATCCGATATGAGTTCCGCTCTGTCCATCCGGCAGCTAACCAAAACCTACGGCAACGGTTTCCAGGCCTTGAGTGGTATCGATCTGGACGTCGCCGAAGGTGATTTCTTCGCCTTGCTCGGCCCTAACGGTGCCGGCAAATCCACCACCATCGGCATTCTTTCCACCCTGGTGAACAAGACCAGCGGCACGGTGAACGTCTTTGGTCATGACCTGGACCGCGAGCCCGCAGCCCTCAAGCGCTGCATTGGCGTGGTGCCCCAGGAATTCAACTTCAACCAGTTCGAAAAGACCTTCGACATCGTCGTGACCCAGGCCGGTTACTACGGCATCCCGCCAAAGATCGCCAACGAGCGCGCCGAGCAGTACCTGACCCAATTGGGCCTGTGGGACAAGCGTGACGTGCCGTCCCGTTCGCTGTCCGGCGGCATGAAGCGTCGCCTGATGATCGCCCGCGCGCTGGTGCATGAGCCGCGTCTGCTGATCCTCGATGAACCGACCGCCGGCGTGGACATCGAGCTGCGTCGCTCGATGTGGAGCTTCCTGACCGAGCTGAACCAGAAAGGCATCACCATCATCCTCACCACCCATTACCTGGAAGAGGCTGAGCAGTTGTGCCGCAACATCGGCATCATCGACCACGGCACCATTGTCGAGAACACCAGCATGCGCCAGTTGCTCAGCCAACTGCATGTGGAAACCTTCCTGCTGGACCTGAAACATGACCTGAAGACCGCCCCCCAGCTCGTCGGCTATCCGGCCCGCCTGGTGGACAGCCGTACCCTGGAAGTGCAGGTGGACAAAGCCGTGGGCATCACCGGGCTGTTCACCCAACTGGCCCTGCAGAACATTGAAGTGCTGAGCCTGCGCAACAAAACCAATCGCCTCGAGGAGTTGTTCGTGTCCCTGGTGGAGAAGAATCTGGCGAAGGTGGCGGTATGAGCATGAGTTCCGAACTGCGCCCCAACCTCATCGCCCTCAATACCATCGTTTACCGTGAAGTCCGGCGTTTCACGCGGATCTGGCCGCAGACGCTGCTGCCACCGGCCATCACCATGGTCTTGTACTTCGTGATCTTCGGTAACCTGATCGGCCGGCAGATCGGCGACATGGGTGGCTTCACTTACATGGACTACATCGTGCCGGGGCTGATCATGATGTCGGTGATCACCAACTCCTACGGCAACGTGGTCTCGAGTTTCTTCGGTAGCAAGTTCCAGCGTTCGATCGAAGAGCTGATGGTCTCGCCGGTGTCGCCCCATACGATCCTCATCGGCTACACCTTGGGCGGTGTCCTGCGCGGCCTGGCGGTTGGCCTGATCGTGACCCTGCTGTCGTTGTTCTTCACCGATCTGCAGGTGCATCACCTCGGGGTGACGATATTGGTGGTGGTGCTCACGGCCACGATCTTTTCGCTGCTGGGGTTCATCAATGCCGTGTTTGCGCGCAACTTCGATGATATTTCGATTATCCCGACGTTCGTGCTCACGCCGCTGACCTACCTGGGCGGGGTGTTCTACTCGATCTCCCTGTTGCCACCGTTCTGGCAGACCGTGTCCCTGGCCAACCCGGTGCTGCACATGGTCAACGCGTTCCGCTACGGCATCCTCGGGGTGTCGGACATCAAGATCAGCATCGCCATCACCTTCATGCTGGTGGCCACCGTGGTGCTCTACATCGGCTGCGCGCGGTTGCTGGTCAGCGGGCGCGGCATGCGCACCTGACCCCAGCCCCCTGTGGGAGCGAGCTTGCTCGCGATGGCGTCGGGTCATTCAGCCATTTTCTGGCTGACACACTGCTATCGCGAGCAAGCTCGCTTGTATGGTAGGACTTGAAGGGGGGAGGAGGGACAAAGCTCGATTCTGACTGTTAGCCGCAGTACAGACCG
>NZ_FOKH01000030.1:0-84520 GCF_900111955.1 Pseudomonas sp. NFIX10
CTTGATCGCTGCCTTGGTGTTGGGGAGCGCTTCCAGTCGATCTGTTTGTGCGTGATAAATCACCAACTCATCTTTGGCGACATCAACACCCACGATCGGCTTTGCGACAGAAACCGGCATTGCCATTGAAAATCCTCCGGGCTAAGGTTTGAACACTTGAAGGGTTCACCCAGAGGCGCAGGCTTGTTCCTATCGTCGGTCTAGGCCAGATGCATTCTTTATCGGCGCTTGGGTGAAAGGAGGAGGGGTGAAATCTCCCACGGTCTGTACTGCGGCTAACAGTCAGAATCGAGCTTTGTCCCTCCTCCCCCCTTCAAGTCCTACCATACAAGCGAGCTTGCTCGCGATAGCAGTGGGTCAGCCAACAGTGATGTGGCTGACAGGTCGCTATCGCCAGCAAGCTCGCTCCCACAAGGGGATATGCTTTGTTGTCGAGATTGTATGCCTACCGCCCGGACCCAGTAACATTCACCCTATGACTGCCTACATCGGACGCTTCGCCCCCACCCCCAGCGGCCACCTGCATTTCGGTTCGCTGGTCGCCGCACTGGCATCGTACCTGGATGCCCGGGCCGTGGACGGGCGCTGGTTGCTGCGCATGGAAGACCTCGACCCACCCCGGGAAGAACCGGGCGCGCAAGCGGCGATTCTCAAGGCGCTGGAAAGCTACGGGTTTGAATGGGACGGCGAAATGGTTCGCCAGAGCGAGCGCCATGACGCCTACGCCCCTGTCATCAACCGGCTGTTCAGCCAGGGCTTGGCCTATGCCTGCACCTGTTCGCGCAAGCAACTGGAGGCGTACCGGGGCATTTATCCGGGCCTGTGCCGCAATGCCGGGCACGGCACCGAGGACGCCGCCATCCGCCTGCGCGTCCCCGAGCTCGAATACCACTTCACCGACCGGGTCCAAGGCGAATTCCGCCAGCACCTGGGCCGTGAAGTCGGTGATTTCGTGATCCGCCGCCGCGACGGACTCTATGCCTATCAATTGGCCGTGGTCCTGGACGATGCCTGGCAAGGGGTGACCGATATCGTGCGCGGCGCCGACCTGCTGGATTCCACGCCGCGCCAGCTCTACCTGCAAGAACTGCTCGGGTTGCCACAACCGCGTTACCTGCACGTGCCGTTGATCACCCAGCCCGACGGGCACAAGCTCGGCAAATCCTACCGTTCACCGCCACTGGCGGCCGACCAGGCCACGCCGCTGCTGCTACGGGCGTTGCGCGCGCTGGGCCAGCAACCGGGCCTCGAACTGGACGACGCCAGCCCAGGGGAACTGCTGGCCTGGGGCATTCGCCACTGGGACGCGGGCAAGATCCCGCGCACACTGAGCCTGCCCGAAGCGCAAATACGTTGACGGGCCTTGCAGCTTGGCCCCCATCCGTTACCATCGCCGCACGTTTTCGGGCACGCGCATAAATTAGAGAGGCCGGGATGTATATCTATCGCTTGGTCCTGCTCCTGGTAGTGGGGATTTACTTGTTCTCCCCGGCCATCATGGATTGGTGGATCGATGCCACGGGTGCCTGGTATCGGCCGTATCTGCTCTGGCTGATCCTGATTGTCGTGACCTTCATCCTGCAGAGCCAAAAAGATGCCGATGAGCTTTAGCCTGACCCAGATGATCCTGATCAGCGCCGCCTACCTGGCGGTGCTGTTCGGCGTGGCCTGGATCAGCGAACGGGGCATGATTCCCCGGGCGATCATCCGCCACCCGCTGACCTACACCCTGTCGCTGGGTGTCTATGCCAGCGCGTGGGCGTTCTATGGCACGGTCGGGCTGGCCTATCAGTACGGCTATGGTTTCCTCTCCAGTTACCTCGGCGTATCGGGCGCGTTCCTGCTGGCGCCGGTGCTGCTCTACCCGATCCTGAAGATCACCCGCACCTACCAACTGTCCTCCCTGGCCGACCTGTTCGCCTTTCGCTTTCGCAGCACCTGGGCCGGGGCCCTGACCACGATCTTCATGCTGGTCGGGGTGTTACCGTTACTGGCCCTGCAAATACAGGCCGTGGCCGACTCCATCAGCATCCTGACCCGCGAGCCGGTGCAGCACCGGGTGGCGTTGAGTTTCTGTGTGCTGATCATCCTGTTCACGATTTTCTTCGGTTCCCGGCACATCGCCACACGGGAGAAACACGAAGGCCTGGTGTTCGCGATCGCCTTCGAGTCGGTGATCAAGTTGATTGCCATCGGCGGCGTCGGTCTCTATGCCCTGTACGGCGTGTTCGACGGCCCGCAACAGCTGGAAGTGTGGCTGCTGCAGAACCAGACCGCCCTCGCCGCCTTGCACACGCCCCTGCAGGAAGGCCCGTGGCGCACGCTGTTGCTGGTGTTCTTCGCCTCGGCCATCGTGATGCCGCACATGTACCACATGACCTTTACCGAAAACCTCAACCCGCGCTCGCTGGTGAGTGCCAGTTGGGGCCTGCCGCTGTTCCTGCTGCTGATGAGCCTGGCGGTGCCGTTGATCCTCTGGGCCGGCTTGAAGCTGGGCGCCAGCACCAACCCGGAATATTTCACCCTGGGCATCGGCATCGCCGCCAACAGCAAGGCCCTGGCCTTGCTGGCCTACGTCGGCGGCCTGTCGGCGGCCAGCGGCCTGATCATCGTCACCACGCTGGCCTTGTCGGGGATGGCCCTCAACCACCTGGTGCTGCCGCTCTACCAGCCACCGGCCGAAGGCAACATCTACCGCTGGCTGAAATGGACCCGACGGGCGCTGATCGTCGCGATCATCATGGCCGGCTACGGTTTCTACCTGATGCTGGGCGACGGGCAGGACCTGGCCAACCTGGGCATCGTCGCCTTTGTCGCCACCTTGCAGTTCCTGCCCGGCGTGCTGTCGGTGCTGTATTGGCCGACCGCCAACCGCCGCGGCTTCATCGCCGGCCTGCTGGCGGGGATCCTGGTGTGGCTGGTGGCGATGCTGCTGCCGCTGATGGGTAACTTGCAGGGCTTCTATATTCCGCTGCTGAACATGATCTACGTGCTCGACGACACCAGTTGGCATATGGCGGCCATCGCTTCCCTGGCAGCGAACGTGCTGATGTTCACCCTGATCTCGCTGTTCACCAACGCCAGCAGCGAAGAGGCCAGCGCCGCCGAAGCCTGTGCGGTAGACAATGTTCGTCGTCCGCAGCGCCGCGAGCTGCACGCCGCCTCGCCCCAGGAGTTCGCCACGCAACTGGCCAAGCCCCTGGGCGCCAAAGCCGCGCAAAAGGAAGTCGAACAGGCCCTGCGCGACCTTTACCTGCCCTTCGATGAACGCCGCCCGTATGCCTTGCGTCGCCTGCGGGACCGAATCGAGGCCAACCTGTCCGGCCTGATGGGTCCCAGCGTGGCCCAGGACATGGTCGAGACGTTCCTGCCCTACAAGGCCGGCGGCGAGAACTATGTCACCGAAGACATCCACTTCATCGAAAGCCGCCTCGAGGATTACCACTCGCGCCTCACCGGCCTGGCCGCCGAACTGGACGCCTTGCGCCGTTACCACCGCCAGACCCTGCAGGAACTGCCGATGGGTGTGTGTTCCCTGGCCAAGGACCAGGAAATCCTGATGTGGAACAAGGCCATGGAAGAACTGACCGGGATCGCCGCCCAGCGCGTGGTCGGCTCACGCCTGAGCACCCTGGGCGAGCCATGGAAAGGCTTGCTGCAAGGCTTCATCGACCTGCCTGACGAGCACCTGCACAAACAGCACCTGGCCCTCGACGGCCAGACACGCTGGCTGAACCTGCACAAGGCGGCGATCGACGAGCCGTTGGCACCGGGCAACAGCGGCCTGGTGCTGCTGGTGGAAGACCTGACCGACACCCAGATGCTCGAAGACAAGCTGGTCCACTCCGAACGCCTGGCAAGCATTGGCCGGCTGGCCGCCGGGGTGGCCCACGAAATCGGCAACCCGATCACCGGCATCGCCTGCCTGGCGCAGAACCTGCGCGAAGAGCGCGAGGACGACGGCGAACTGACGGAAATCAGCGGCCAGATCCTCGAACAGACCAAGCGCGTGTCGCGCATCGTCCAGTCGCTGATGAGCTTCGCCCATGCCGGCGGTCACCAGCACAATGACGAGCCCGTCTGCCTGGCCGAAGTGGCCCAGGATGCCATTGGTCTGCTGGCCCTCAACCGGCGCAATTTCGAAGTGCAATTCTTCAACCTGTGCGACCCGGACCATTGGGTCGATGGCGACCCCCAGCGGCTCGCCCAGGTGTTGATCAACCTGCTCTCCAACGCGCGGGACGCCTCACCGGCCGGCAGCGCGGTGCGGGTCAAGAGCGAAGCGTTCGAACACACGGTCGACCTGATCGTCGAAGACGAAGGCAGCGGTATCCCACAGAACATCATGGACCGATTGTTCGAACCCTTCTTCACCACCAAGGATCCTGGCGAAGGCACCGGTCTGGGCCTCGCACTGGTCTATTCCATCGTTGAAGAGCATTATGGACAAATCACCATCGACAGCCCGGCCGATGTTCAGAGCCAACGCGGCACCCGTATCCGGGTGACCTTGCCGCGTCATGTCGAAGCGACGTCCGCTGTGAACTGAGACCGTCGAGAGAATCGAATCAATGCCGCACATTTTGATCGTCGAAGACGAAACAATTATCCGCTCCGCCTTGCGCCGCCTGCTGGAACGCAACCAGTACCAGGTCAGCGAAGCCGGTTCAGTGCAGGAAGCACAAGAGCGTTTCAGCATTCCCACGTTTGACCTGATTGTCAGCGACCTGCGCCTGCCTGGCGCCCCGGGTACCGAGCTGATCAAGCTCGGCCAGGGCACGCCGGTGCTGATCATGACCAGCTACGCCAGCCTGCGCTCGGCGGTCGACTCCATGAAAATGGGCGCGGTGGACTACATCGCCAAACCGTTCGACCACGACGAAATGCTCCAGGCCGTGGCCCGCATCCTGCGTGACCGGCAGGCGGCGACCAGCAACCCGGCGGAACCCATCGGCAAGGCCAGCGCCTCGGTGAAAGTCGGGGCCAGCAACAGTAATGGCGAGATCGGCATCATCGGTTCCTGCCCACCCATGCAGGACCTGTACAGCAAGATCCGCAAAGTGGCGCCGACCGATTCCAACGTCCTGGTCCAGGGCGAGTCCGGCACCGGCAAGGAACTGGTGGCCCGTGCCCTGCACAACCTGTCGCGCCGGGCCAAGGCACCGATGATCTCGGTGAACTGCGCGGCCATTCCGGAGAGCCTGATCGAGTCCGAACTGTTCGGTCACGAGAAAGGGGCGTTCACTGGCGCCAGCGCCGGGCGTGCCGGGCTGGTGGAAGCGGCGGACGGCGGCACGTTGTTCCTCGATGAAATCGGCGAGCTGCCACTGGAGGCCCAGGCGCGGTTGCTGCGGGTGCTCCAGGAGGGCGAAATCCGCCGGGTCGGCTCGGTGCAGTCGCAGAAGGTCGATGTCCGCCTGATCGCGGCCACCCACCGTGATCTCAAGAGCCTGGCGAAAATCGGCCAGTTTCGCGAAGACTTGTATTACCGCTTGCACGTGATCGCCTTGAAGCTCCCTGCCCTGCGCGAGCGTGGCGCGGACGTCAATGAAATCGCCCAGGCGTTTCTGGCCCGCCAGAGCGCGCGGGTCAACCGCACCGACCTCAAGTTCGCCCCGGACGCCGAACAGGCCATTCGTCATTACGCCTGGCCGGGTAACGTTCGGGAGCTGGAAAACGCGGTCGAGCGGGCAGTGATCCTGTGCGAGAGCCCGGAAATCTCCGCCGACCTGCTGGGCATCGACATCGAACTGAGCGACCTGGACGACGAAGAATTCATCGGCCTGGCCCCACAACAAGGCGGCGCTGCCAACAACACCAGCCACGAACCCACCGAAGACCTGTCCCTGGAGGACTACTTCCAGCATTTCGTCCTCGAGCACCAGGACCACATGACCGAGACCGAGCTGGCACGCAAGCTGGGCGTCAGCCGCAAGTGCCTGTGGGAACGGCGCCAGCGCCTGGGCATTCCACGGCGCAAGACCGGGGCGACCAGCGAAAGCTGAGGAAGTGTGGGAGCGGGCTTGCTCGCGATAGCGGTGTGTCAGTCGCGCTATAGGCAAGCTGATGCCCCATCGCGAGCAAGCTCGCTCCCACAGGGGATGTGAAAAAACTGTTACCCCAGTCCTTTTCACGTAACAGAAGCCGGGGTTTACGGTAACGAAACCCCGGCTTTTTTTCGCCTCGGAAAAATGGCTACAACCATGGAACCCCCGGTTTCTCTGGGTTTCGCAAAAGTTGGCACGCACCCTGCTATAGCTTTGGTACAAGAACAATAACAAGCAATGCACAAGACAATAAAAACAAGACGAATCGACTCACGCACAATAAAAACAAGACGGCGAGAGGCGCAGCTAACTGATTCTTTTGGAGAGGCGTTGTATTTGGGGCTTGCCCCACAACCAGGCCGAGAACAATAAAAACTGTCTCAAGACAGGTGCCTGAACTGGTTGGATCGATTGATCACTGCAACACAGCGACCAAAGCAATCCGTTTGCTCTTGGCTCCCGATTGGGAGGGTCACGAAGGGAAAACCTCGTGGCGCGGGCACTCAACAAAAACAAGAAGCCCGAAACCAATAATAAAAACAGAGCACGCAACTAATTCTGGGGGAGCTTCGGCTCCCCTTGTGGTTTCTGTCGTTCCGCCTCCCCGCAGCCTACAAGCCTGTCGCCTGAGGCTTGCAGCTCAAACGCCTGCGTCCTACACCATCCCTCGACTAAATGCTAGAATCCCCGCCCATCATGCGGTCATTCTTCGTTTTTGGCCGAATATTCCTTCAAACAGTGCATCCCATGCTGAAGAAGCTGTTCCAGTCATTCCGTTCTCCCTTGCGTCGTACGCAACACATTCGCAGCACGCCTGAAGTGCTCAACAGCGGCCAGCATTCGCTGCAAAAGGCCCAGTTCAGCCGTTATGCGGTGAACATCGTCGAACGTTTGCAGAACGCCGGCTACCAGGCTTACCTGGTCGGTGGCTGCGTGCGCGACATGCTGCTCAACATCACCCCCAAGGATTTCGACGTCGCCACCAGCGCCACGCCGGAACAGATACGGGCAGAGTTTCGCAATGCGCGGATCATTGGCCGGCGCTTCAAGCTGGTTCATATCCACTTCGGTCGCGAGATCATCGAAGTGGCCACCTTCCGCGCCAATCATCCGCAAAACGATGAAGAGGAAGACAGCAACCAGTCTTCCCGCAACGAGAGCGGACGCATCCTGCGCGATAACGTCTACGGCACGTTGGAAGAAGATGCGCAACGCCGCGACTTCACCATCAACGCCCTGTATTACGATCCGGTCAGCGAACGCATCCTCGATTACGCCAACGGCGTACACGACATTCGCAATCGTCTGATCCGCCTGATCGGCGACCCGAAGCAGCGCTACCAGGAAGACCCGGTGCGGATGCTGCGAGCCGTGCGTTTCGCCGCCAAGCTGGATTTCGGCATCGAAAAACACAGCGCCGTGCCGATTCGCGAACTGGCGCCCATGCTGCGGGAAATTCCCTCGGCGCGCCTGTTCGAGGAAGTGCTCAAACTGTTCCTGTCAGGCAACGCGGCAGACACCTTCGAGATGCTGGTGGACCTGCAGCTGTTCGATCCGCTGTTCCCCGCCAGCGCCGAGGCCCTGGAGCACAACCCGACCTACACCCACACCTTGATCAGCGAAGCACTGATCAACACCGACCTGCGCATCAAGCAGAACAAGCCGGTGACGCCGGCGTTCCTGTTCGCCGCCTTGCTCTGGCCTGCCCTGCCGGCCCGGGTGCTGCGCCTGCAAGACCGTGGCATGCCGCCGATCCCGGCGATGCAGGAAGCCGCCCACGAGCTGATCGCCGAACAGTGCCAGCGCATCGCCATTCCAAAACGCTTCACGATGCCGATCCGCGAGATCTGGGACATGCAGGAGCGCCTGCCACGGCGCAGCGGCAAACGTGCCGACCTGCTGCTGGACAACCCGCGTTTCCGCGCTGGCTACGACTTCCTGCTGCTGCGTGAAAGCGCGGGCGAGCAGACCGATGGCCTGGGCGAATGGTGGACCGATTACCAGGACGCCAACGACAGCGAGCGCCGCGATATGATTCGTGAGCTCAGCGGCAAGGATGACGGCGCCAGCGGCCCACGCAAGCGTCGCCGCAGCGGCGGTGCCAAGCGCAAGCGTGCCGGTGTACCGAGCGCATCGGGCGAGTAATCGATGGAACGCATCTACATCGGCATGGGCAGCAACCTGGCCGAACCTGCCGAACAATTGCGCAGTGCCGTCCAGGCGCTGGCGCAATTGCCCAATACCCAACTGGTGGGAGTCTCGGCGTTTTACCAAAGCGACTCCCTGCTACCCGGCCAGCCGCGCTACACCAATGCGGTGGCGGCGCTGGACAGCCACCTGGCACCGCTGGACCTGCTCGATGCGCTGCAAGCCATCGAAACCGGACAGGGTCGCGAACGCCTCGAACGCTGGGGGCCGCGCACCCTGGACCTGGACATCCTGCTGTTCGGCGATCGCCTGATCGACGAGCCCCGCCTCAAGGTCCCCCACTACCATATGCAAGCCCGGGCCTTTGTCCTGTACCCACTGGCCGAACTGGCCCCCGCCGACCTGCGCCTGGCCGATGGACGCTTGCTCAAGGACCTGCTTGCCGCGTGCCCATTCGTCGGCCTGGAACGCCTGCCCGCCCACTGACGAAAACCATCCCTGTGGGAGCGAGCTTGCTCGCGATAGCGTCGGCACATCCAGCATCCGGAGTGACTGACACACCGCCATCGCGAGCAAGCTCGCTCCCACAGGTTCCGGGACCGGACAGTCACTTCCGGGGCGCTCCCCCAAGCTGAAACGCATCAGTCACCTCGGTAACACCCGGCGGTAACACATCCAATTGACTTCCCGATTGCTCCTCACGACTATAGGCGTCCCGCTGCCGCCAACGCGGCGCTAAAGGGCGCAATCCAGGCCTTACAAGCACCACGCATAGAAGGTGCGCCTGTATAGATAACGAATCATGCGCGTTACTCGCAGTCATTCACGAGCGCCTAATGAGGACTTTTTCATGCCAGCTATTACCCTGACCACGCTGCAAGGTCTCAAGCAAAAAGGTGAAAAAATCACCATGCTGACCTGCTATGACGCAACCTTCGCCCATGCCTGCAACGAGGCCGGTGTCGAAGTGCTGCTGGTGGGCGATTCCCTCGGCATGGTGCTGCAAGGTCACGACAGCACGCTGCCGGTGACCACCGCCGAGATGGCCTACCATGTGGCCGCCGTCAAGCGCGGTAACACCGATGCGCTGATCCTCGCCGACCTGCCGTTCATGGCCTACGCCACCCTCGAACAAACCATGGCCAACAGCGCCATGCTGATGCAGGCCGGTGCCCACATGGTCAAGGTCGAAGGCGCATTGTGGCTGGCCGATTCGATTCGGCTGCTGGCCGAGCGGGGCATTCCGGTGTGCGCGCACCTGGGCCTGACCCCCCAAGCGGTGAATATCCTCGGTGGCTACAAGGTCCAGGGCCGCAATGAGAACCAGGCGCGGCAGATGCGCGCCGATGCGATTGCGCTGGAGCAGGCGGGCGCGGCGATGCTGCTGCTCGAATGCGTACCCAGCGAGCTGGCTGAAGAAATCACCCAGGCGGTGAAGATCCCGGTGATCGGGATCGGCGCCGGCAACGCCACCGATGGCCAGGTGCTGGTGCTGCACGACATGCTCGGGCTGTCGATCACCGGTCGCGTGCCCAAGTTCGTGAAGAACTTCATGACCGGGCAAACCTCCATCCAGGGCGCCTTGAGTACCTACGTCGCTGAAGTCAAGGCCGCGACGTTCCCGGGCGCCGAACACGGATTTTCCGCATGAACACCGTCAAAACCGTACGCGAGCTGCGCGCCGCCGTGGCCCGTGCCCGCGGCGAAGGCAAACGCATCGCCTTCGTGCCGACCATGGGCAACCTGCACAGCGGTCATGTGGCGCTGGTCACCAAGGCCACACAACGGGCCGACTTCGTGGTGGCGAGCATTTTCGTCAATCCACTGCAATTCGGCGCCGGCGAAGACCTAGACAAATACCCCCGTACCCTGGCAGCCGACCAAGAAAAACTGCTCCAGGCCGGCTGCCATCTGCTGTTCGCCCCCAGCGTCGAAGAAATGTACCCCGACGGCATGGCCGGCCAGACTCGGGTCAGCGTCCCGCAATTGTCCGAAGGCTTGTGCGGCGCCAGTCGTCCAGGGCATTTCGAGGGCGTGGCGACGGTGGTCAGCAAGCTGTTCAACATGGTCCAGCCTGACATCGCGGTGTTTGGCCAGAAAGACTTCCAGCAACTGGCGGTGATCCGCGCCCTGGTCCATGACTTGAACATGCCGATCCAGATCATCGGCGAACCGACCGTCCGCGCCGAGGATGGCTTGGCGCTGTCGTCACGCAATGGCTTCCTCAGCCCGGATCAACGTGCCGTCGCGCCCGTGGTCTATCACGTCCTGAACCAGATCGCCGAGGCCATCAAGCAGGGCCAGCGGGATTTCCCGGCGCTGATCGGCGAACAGCTCAAGCAACTGGAAGCTGCCGGCCTGCGTCCCGATTACCTAGAAATCCGTGATGCCAAGACCTTGCGCCCGGCGTCGAGCGAGGACCGCGACCTGGTGATTCTGGTGGCCGCCTTCCTCGGTACCACGCGCCTGATCGACAACCTGCACCTGGACCTCGACACCCCCGCCTGAGCATCACAAAAACCCTGTGGGAGCGAGCTTGCTCGCGATAGCGATGCATCTGTCGACATCGATATCGGCTGACCTGACGCCATCGCGAGCAAGCTCGCTCCCACAGTGAGTCATCTGCGTCCCGTCTGTCGGACCATTCCCGCCCTCGTTGTATAAAAAAGTACCGGGGACCGGTCAGACAAAGTCAAGACAGATTGCAACGCGAGGTTTACTGTAGTCGCCCTGCGTCTGGCGATCATGTCGATGCAGTGTCCGGATGCCCACCTCGAGCCACGCCGGAATTTTTAGTGTACAAAAGGTCGTTCAAGTAAAAAGGAAACCCGCAGCGATGGCGTATTACCGAACCCCTCATGACGTGACCGCTCTGCCAGCCTGGCAAGCGCTGAATGACCACCGCAAAGCCATGCAGGATTTCAGCATGCGCGAAGCGTTCAATGCCGATCCGCAGCGTTTCACTCAATTCACCCTGTCGAGCTGCGGCCTGTTTCTCGACTACTCGAAAAACCTGATCAACGCCCAGACCCGCGACCTGCTGGTGGGCCTGGCCAACGAAGTCGACCTCAAGGGCGCGATCAAGTCGCTGTTCGAGGGCGAAATCGTCAACGCCTCGGAAAACCGCCCGGCCCTGCACACCGCCCTGCGTCGGCCGGTGGGGGACAAGTTGCTGGTCAACGGCGTCAACGTGATGCCGGACGTGCACAAGGTGCTGAACCAGATCACTGACCTGGTCGGCCGCATTCACGACGGCCTGTGGCGCGGCTACACCGAAAAGCCCATCACCGACGTGGTGAACATCGGCATCGGTGGTTCTTTCCTCGGCCCGGAACTGGTGTCCGAAGCGCTGTTGTCCTACGCGCAAAAAGGCGTTCGCTGCCACTACCTGGCGAACATCGACGGCAGCGAGTTCCATGAACTGACCATGAAGCTGCGCGCCGAGACCACGCTGTTCATCGTCTCGTCGAAATCCTTCAACACCCTCGAAACCCTGAAGAACGCCCAGGCCGCCCGCGCCTGGTACCTGGCCCAGGGTGGTTCCGAAGCAGAGCTGTATCGCCACTTCATCGCCGTGTCGAGCAACAACGCCGCCGCCGTGGCCTTCGGCATCCGTGAAGAGAACATCTTCCCGATGTGGGACTGGGTCGGCGGGCGTTACTCGCTGTGGTCGGCCATCGGCCTGCCGATCGCCCTGGCCATCGGCATGTCGAACTTCAAGGAATTGCTCTCCGGCGCCTATTCCATGGACCAGCATTTCCAGAGCGCCCCGTTCGAGCAGAACATGCCGGTGCTGCTGGCGCTGCTGGGGGTGTGGTACGGCAATTTCTGGGGTGCGCAGAGCCATGCGATCCTGCCGTACGACCACTACCTGCGTAACATCACCAAGCATTTGCAGCAATTGGACATGGAATCCAACGGCAAGAGCGTGCGCCAGGACGGTACCCCGGTGTCGACCGACACGGGCCCGGTAATCTGGGGCGGCGTCGGCTGCAACGGTCAGCACGCCTACCACCAGTTGCTGCACCAGGGCACCCAGTTGATCCCGGCCGACTTCATCGTGCCGATCGTCAGCTTCAACCCGGTTTCCGACCATCACCAGTGGCTGTACGCCAACTGCCTGTCCCAGAGCCAGGCGCTGATGCTGGGCAAGACCCGCGCCGAGGCCGAAGCCG
Organism: Pseudomonas sp. NFIX10; assembly: GCF_900111955.1. Lineage (NCBI taxonomy): Bacteria > Pseudomonadati > Pseudomonadota > Gammaproteobacteria > Pseudomonadales > Pseudomonadaceae > Pseudomonas > Pseudomonas sp. NFIX10. The sequence goes on from NZ_FOKH01000030.1 coordinate 12,371, forward strand.
AGCTGCGGGACAAGGGCGCCAGCGAAGAAGAGGTGCAGAAACTGGCTCCCCACAAGGTGATCCCGGGCAACCGTCCGAGCAATACCCTGGTGGTCGAACGCATCAGCCCACGGCGCCTCGGCGCACTGGTGGCGCTGTATGAACACAAAGTGTTCGTGCAAAGCGTGGTCTGGGGCATCAACGCCTTCGACCAATGGGGCGTGGAACTGGGCAAGGAACTGGGCAAGGGCGTCTACAACCGCCTGGTGGGCAGCGAAGAAAACCCGGCCGAAGATGCCTCGACCCAGGGTTTGATCAACTACTTCCGCGGGCGTCACCGCGGCTGATCGTAGGTCGCACTCCAAGTACTGACCTTTGTGGGAGCGAGCTTGCTCGCGATAGCGGTGGATCAGTTGACACTCATGTTGACTGACACACCGCCATCGCGAGCAAGCTCGCTCCCACAGTTGTTTGTGCATGACTTGAACCCTCCCGCTACTCGGCGCATCTTTATGACTTGTCGCAAAACAAGAATAAGGAACCGTCATGTTCGATATCAGCCAGTACCCCCAAGCCGATGCCGTCCGCCGGGCTGCGCAACTGAGTCAGGACGAGTACAAGCGGCTCTACAAAGAATCCATCGAACACCCCAGCGCCTTCTGGGCCGAGCAGGCCACACGCTTTCTCGACTGGATGACGCCTTGGCAAACCGTCCAGCGCTATGACCTCAAGAACGGCGACGCGACCTGGTTCGCCGGCGGCAAGCTGAACGTCAGCGCCAATTGCATCGACCGTCACCTGGACACACGAGGTGACCAGATCGCGATCATCTGGGAAGGCGACAACCCCGCCGAATCGGCGCAAATCACCTACAAGAAACTGCACAACCATGTGTGCCGCCTGGCCAACGTGCTGAAAAGCCGCGGCGTGAAGAAAGGCGACCGGGTCTGCATCTACATGCCGATGATTCCCGAGGCCGCCTACGCCATGCTCGCCTGCACCCGCATCGGCGCGGTGCATTCGGTGGTGTTCGGCGGTTTCTCGCCGGATTCCCTGCGCGACCGGATCCTCGATGCCGATTGCCGCACCGTGATTACGGCTGACGAAGGCGTGCGTGGCGGGCGCTTCATACCGCTCAAGCGCAACGTCGACAAGGCCCTGGAAAGCTGCCCGAACGTCAGCACCGTGCTGGTGGTCGAGCGCACCCAGGGCGAGGTGGGCTGGGTTGAAGGCCGTGATCTCTGGTATCACCAGGCCATGCACGACATGAGCGACGACTGTCCACCCGAACCGATGGACGCCGAAGACCCGCTGTTCATTCTCTACACCTCCGGCAGCACCGGCAAACCCAAGGGCGTGCTGCACACCACGGGCGGTTACCTGCTGCAAGCGGCGATGACGTTCAAGTACGTGCTGGACTACCGCGACAACGAAGTGTTCTGGTGCACCGCCGACGTCGGTTGGGTCACCGGCCATAGCTACATCGTCTACGGCCCGCTGGCCAACGGCGCCACCACGCTGATCTTCGAGGGCGTGCCGAGCCACCCCAGCAGTTCGCGCTTCTGGCAGGTGATCGACAAGCATCAGGTCAATATCTTCTACACCGCACCCACCGCCCTACGCGCATTGATGCGCGAAGGGGCCGGACCGTTGCAGGAAACGTCCCGCAAAAGCCTGCGATTGCTCGGCAGCGTCGGTGAGCCGATCAACCCGGAGGCGTGGGAATGGTATTTCAACGTGGTAGGCGAACAGCGCTGCCCGATTGTCGATACCTGGTGGCAGACCGAAACCGGCGGCATCATGCTCAGCCCGCTGGTCAGCGCCCCACAGCTCAAACCGGGCTGCGCCACCCGGCCAATGTTCGGTGTGCAACCGGTCTTGCTGGATGAGGTGGGCAAGGAAATCAGCGGCGCCGGCAGCGGTGTACTGGCGATCAAATCCAGTTGGCCTGGGCAGATTCGCAGTGTCTATGGCGACCACCAGCGCATGGTGGACACGTACTTCAAGCCTTACCCCGGCTATTACTTCACCGGCGATGGGGCGCGCCGCGACGAAGACGGCGATTACTGGATCACCGGGCGCATCGACGACGTGATCAACGTCTCCGGGCATCGCATCGGCACCGCCGAGGTGGAAAGCGCCCTGGTGCTGCACGACAGCATCGCCGAAGCCGCGGTCGTCGGCTATCCCCACGACCTCAAGGGCCAGGGCATCTATGCCTTTGTCACGCCGATGAACGGTGTGGAGGCCAATGACGAGCTGAAGAAGGAATTGCTGGCCCACGTCAGCAAGGAAATCGGCAGCTTCGCCAAGCCGGAACTGATCCAGTGGGCGCCCGCGCTGCCCAAGACCCGTTCGGGCAAGATCATGCGGCGCATCCTGCGCAAGATCGCCTGCAACGAACTCGACAGCCTCGGCGACACCTCGACCCTGGCCGATCCAAGCGTGGTGGAGGGGCTGATCGACAAGCGCCTGAATCGCTGAAGTTTCCTGTGGGAGCGAGCTTGCTCGCGATGGGGCCCTGTCAGTCTGCATCGATGTTGAATGCCAGACCACCATCGCGAGCAAGCTCGCTCCCACAGGGACCACGCCAGGCATAACTGCTAAACTCCCGCGCCTCATTTCTCTAAGGCGCGCCCGGCATGTCTTCCTTGAATCAGGCGCTGCGCGCCGCCCTCGACCAGCGTCAGGAGCTGCTCGGCCAACTGCACTCGCAAGGCACCGACTGCTATCGCCTGTTCCACGGCAGCCAGGAGGGCGCGCCCGGCCTGACCGTCGACCGCTACGGCCCGCAACTGCTGGTGCAGAGCTTCCATCAGTCGCTGGAGCGGGACGACCTGCTGCAACTGCACGGCCTCGTCAACGAACGGCTGGGCCTGGAAACCCTGTTGGTCTACAACGACCGCGCCCGGGGCAATTCGCGCGTCGACCGCCAGGACACGGTCTACCAGGCTGACGAGGCCGCCCTGCAAGACTTGATCGGGCATGAATGGGGCTTGAATTATCGCGTTCGCGGCCGCCATGCCGGGCAGGATCCACTGCTGTTTCTCGACCTGCGCAACGCCCGGGGCTGGGTCAAGGCCCACAGCCGCGGCAAAAGCGTGTTGAACCTGTTCGCCTACACCTGCGGCGTCGGCCTCAGCGCAGCGGCCGGCGGCGCGCGGGAGGTGTGCAACCTGGACTTCGCCGAAGGCAACCTGGCGGTGGGTCGCGAAAACGGCCTACTCAACCCCGATTTGCCACCGATGGGGTTCGTGCAGTCGGATTATTTCCCGGCGATTCGCCAACTGGCCGGCCTGCCCATCAGCCAGCGCCGTGGGCAAAAACTGCCCGGCTACGTGCGCCTGGAACAACGCCAGTACGACCTGGTGCTGCTCGATCCACCGGCCTGGGCCAAAAGTGCGTTCGGCACCGTCGACCTGTTGCGCGACTACCAAAGCCTGCTGAAGCCGGCATTGCTCACCACCGCCGACGATGGCGTGCTGATCTGCTGCAACAACCTGGCAAAAGTGTCCATGGACGACTGGCGCGACCAGGTGTTGCGTTGCGCGGAAAAAGCCGGTCGCCCGGTGCGCGAATGGAGCGTACTGACGCCCGGCAGCGATTTCCCCTCCCTGGACCAGCAACCGCCACTCAAGACCTTGGTCCTCCAGCTCTAACCAGGCTCAGAATTCTTACGCAAAAAACGGACAAATCTCTTAAATCACAGAGGCTTCGGAACCGTAAACGCATGCCATACTCCAAGGCACTCCGAATTCACACTAGATGAAGCCGCACATGCCCAAAGGATTGATTCGCGCTTTCGGCGCCCTGTTGACCGCACTGGCCCTCTACAGTCTGTTGGGTTTTCTGATTTTGCCAGGCATCGCCTTGCGTATCGCCAACCAGCAATTGGCCGCCCATGCGACAGTGCCGGCGCAGATCCAGCGTATGGAACTCAATCCCTTTAGCCTTGAAGTCACCCTCTGGGGCCTGAATATCGGCGAGCCAGGCAAGGAACAGGTCGGCTTCGAACGGCTGTACGCCAATTTGCAACTCGACAGCTTGTGGTCCGGGGCTCTGCACCTGGTCGACATCGAGATGGACAAGCCCAAGACCGAAGTGGTGTTCGCCAAGGACGGTCAGTTGAACCTGCTGGGCCTGTTCAAGCTGCCGGCCAGCGAACCGACGCCCGCCGATCCCGAGGCCAAGCCGTTCCCCCTGCGAGTCGATCGAATCAAGTTGGCCGGCGGCTACGTGCATTTCCAGGACCTGCGTCCTAGCGAGCCCATCGAGTTTCTCTACGACACCCTCGATTTCGAGCTGAAGAATCTCAGCACCCTGCCCGACGACAATGCCGACATGACCCTGGTGGCCGCCGGCCCCGAAGGCGGACAGATCGACTGGACCGGTAATTTCAGCCTCACACCGATTGCCTCCCAAGGCACGCTCAAAGTCACTGACGGCCAGATGAAAGCCTGGTGGCCCTATGTGCGCGACGCCGTACCGCTGGTGCTGGAAAACGGTGTCCTGGACCTCAGCACCGACTACAAGCTCAACCTGGCCAAGGGCACCGAACTGCTGCTCAACAACGTCGCGGTCAGCGTCGCGCCCTTGGCCATCAAGGCCCCCGATGGCCGCCCACTGGTGAAACTCGAACGCCTGGACGTGAGCGAAACCACGGTGGACCTGGCCAAGCAGCAAGTGGTGGTCGGCAAGATCCGCAGCCAGAAGCTGGAAACCTGGGCCGCTCGCGAGGCGGACGGGCAACTGGACTGGCAGAAGCTCTTCGCCAGCCAGCCAGCCAAACCGCAAGTCAAGGCAGAACCGGCATCCGCTCCGGCTGCGGCCGACTCGCCAAAACCTGAACAGACACCGCCCAGCAAACCGTGGCAGGTGCTGTTGAAGGACGTGCAACTGCGCGACTACCAGGTGCACCTGGCCGACCGCCAAGCACAACCCGCCGTGGCCCTGGAGGTCGGCCCGCTGAACCTCGACCTGCAGAACTACGACACCCTCAACGGCTCGCCCTTTACCCTCAAGCTGGATACCGGGCTGGGCAAACAGGGCAAGATCCTGGCCGATGGCGAGGTCAACCTGAACCCGATCAGCGCCAGGTTCAAGGTCAAGACCCAGGACATCGACCTGCGCGTCGCCCAGTCCTACATCAACCCGTTCATTCGCCTGGAACTGCGCTCCGGGATGCTCGGCAGTGACCTGGCGGTCGACCTCAAGAGCACCGAGCCGCTGGCATTCGCCATCACCGGCCGCGCCCAGGTCGAGCAGTTGCACACCCTCGACACCCTCAAGACCCGCGACTTCCTCAAGTGGCAGCGTCTGGTGCTCGAAGGCCTCGATTATCAGCACGGTGACAGCCTGTCCATCGACAAGGTCAACCTGTTCCAGCCTTACGCGCGCTTCATGATCAACGACGACCGCACCACCAACGTCGATGACCTGCTGATCCCGCAACCGGCCGACAGCGGCGCGAAGAGCACCGCGCCAAAACCGAAGTCCCAGGAAAAACCGCTGGGCATCCACATCGGCGGCATCGCCATCAACGACGGTTCGGCCAACTTCGCCGACTTCAGCCTGACGCCCAATTTCGCCACGGCCATCCAGCAACTCAATGGCCAGATCGGCACCATCGACAGCCGCCAGGCCCAACCGGCCAGCGTGGACGTCAAGGGCAAGGTCGACCGTTACGCGCCGGTCACCATCAAGGGTGCGGTAAACCCCTTCGATCCGATGGCCAGCCTCGACATCGCCACCAGCTTCAAACGGGTCGAGCTGACGACCCTGACGCCCTATTCCGGCAAGTTCGCTGGCTATCGCATCCGCAAGGGCCGGCTCAATCTCGACCTGCATTACCGAATCACCAAGGGCCAGCTCCAGGCCGAGAACAAGGTGGTGGTCGAACAATTGCAGTTGGGGGAAAAAGTCGACAGTCCGGACGCCGTGAGCCTGCCGTTGAAGCTGGCCATTGCGTTGCTCAAGGACTCCGAGGGCAAGATTTCCATCGAACTGCCGGTCAGTGGCAACCTCAACGATCCGCAGTTCAGTGTCATGCCGATCGTCTGGCAGACCCTGCGCAACCTGGTGGTCCGCGCGGCCCAAGCGCCCTTCAAGCTCATCGGCGGGCTGGTGGCCGGGGGCGGCTCGGAAGACCTGGGCAGCGTGGCGTTTGCGCCGGGCTCCAGCGACCTGAGCAAGGACAACGAAAGCACGCTGCTCAAACTCTCCGAAGCCCTGGCCAAACGGCCGGAGCTGCGCCTGGAGATCGAAGGCACCGCCGCCGAAGGCAGCGACGGTCCATTGCTCGCCGCCCAGCGCCTGGAACGCGAATACCAGTACAACTACTACAAGATGCTGCAACGTCGGGGCGACAAAGTACCGGCCCAGGCCTCGCTGATACAGGTGCCCGAGGATGAAAAGCCCCCCCTGCTCGAAGGCATCTACCGCACGCGCCTCAAGACTCAGCCGCCTGCCGAATGGGCGCAACTGGATAAAAAGGCGCGCATCGAAAAACTGCGCGAAAGCGTGATCAAGTTCTGGAGCGGCAGCGACGTGCTATTGCGCCAACTGGGACAGGAACGGGCCGGCAGCATCAAGGATTTCCTGGTGGACAAAGGCCAATTGGCCGACGACCGCGTGTATTTCATCGACGCCAGCCTTGGCCAGGCCGAAAGCGACGGTCGCGTAATCACTCCTCTGCACCTGGATGCTGAATGACATGAAGTGTGTGTACGGGATCAGCCTGATTCTATTGCTCGCCGCCGGCCAAGCGTCGGCGGCCGATACGCTGCGCTGTGGCAGCCAGTTGATCAGCGTCGGTGACCGCTCCAGCGAAGTGCTGCAAAAGTGCGGGCAGCCTGTGGCGCGGGATGACCTGGGCTATAAACGCAGCGTCAATCGCCGGGAAGAATACCCGGTGGAGGAATGGACCTACGGCCCCAACAGCGGCATGTATCAGTACCTGCGCTTCGAGGGGAATCGGCTGGTGCAGATCACCAGCAAGCGGGGGCAGTGAATGTGCCGCCGCCATCGCGAGCAAGCTCGCTCCCACATTTGACCGCATCCTTCTGGCAGAACTCGGCCCCCTGTGGGAACTGCCTTGATCACTTTTTTCCGAAGGAACTCGATCCCTGTGGGAGCGAGCTTGCTCGCGATAAGGGCAACTCGGTATCCCCGGCCGGACCGCACATTTTTCCACCCCAGAATAGAACAGGCCCCCGGCACGAATGCCGGGGGCCTGTAATGGCCACGTCCCTGTGGCCTTTCGCATGAACTCCAAAAGCAACGGCAAGCGTATGACTCAGCCCGCTTGCCGCGCCCTCTCCCAGTCCAGGCGAGAAGTCTTGGCCTTACTCGGCTTTCAGGCCGTCAGCCGATACGGCCTTGACGCCTTTGATTTTCTTGGCAATTGCCACGGCGGTGGTTTTCTGAGCCTCGGTCACGGCAACAGTGGAAGACAGGGACACAACGCCTTTATTGGTTTCGACTTTGATGTCGGTACCTGGAATGCCTTTTTCGGTGACCAGGTCAGCTTTGACCTTGGTGGTGATCCAGGTATCGGAGGTGGCTTCCTTGGCCTCTGTCACTTCGCCCGCGGCCAGCATCATTGGCGCCTGAGTTGCTTGAGTGGTCTCGGCGAAAGCGCTAGCCATGGTCAGGGTCAGTGCGGTAGCAGCGGCGGCAGTGATAGCGAACTTCTTCATACGAGTAACTCCTGTTTTTCTCAGAAACTGCCGGAGGTGCATCCCGGCAGGGTTATCAGGAGTAGTGCGAAGGCTGTGCCAGTTTTGAAACATTTATAAATTTCTTATAAATCAAAAGGTTAAGCGAAGCGGCAATTTTTGAAATCATGCAAAATGCAAGACTCGTTGATTTTCAACATGCAACTTGCCGGTTCGACGTTCATTTCTAAGTTTATGATTTCGAAGATTTTATAGGGCGGGACCTTGAATCCCGCCACAAACCCAATCTAAATCACGGAGCTGTGCCAGAGCCGGTGCAACCCGCTGGCAGAAAATCTTGAGCGGCATTTGAAGCACATGTCCAGGACCCTGCCGACGAGCGAGAGAGCGTAATGGTCTTGCCCATTACCTGACTGGGTGCTTTTGTAAGGGTACATACAATGGTTCCCCCAGCGGCGGCCGTGCCTGTGACGGAAAACGAGCAGTTACTGGACGTTGGGAAGTTCATATTGGTCGCCGACGGGTCGGTACCCTGATTGACCAGATCCTCGTATGGTACCTTCAATGCGCTGATTTCCCCCAACCCAGCCGTAGCCTTCGCTCGCGCCTGGTATTTGGAATATTGCGGCAACGCGAACGTCGCCAGAATGCCAATGATCGCCACGACGATCAGCAGCTCGATCAGCGTAAAGCCCTTTTGCTTATTCATAGACATCTCCCATGCATGAGTCGAAATCTCATGACCTGAAATGGCTATTGCAGGGCACATGCCAACCCTGAAGCACCATCAATAAAGGGGTTGAACCCGCACAACGGCGACGTCCTACCTCAACAACCGCACTATCTGACGTTTTTTGTCACCCTGCCCCGCTGGTTTGGCGTCGATGCTTGACTAGGCTATAAGTCATGAACTGTCTGCCGCCGGAATCCCCATGAATGACATCGCCCTCAGCGGCCTGACCAAGCAATTGGTACTGGCTGAACTGCTCACCGAGCAAAGTGCGCAACAGGCGTATCAACAGGCCCAACGCAGTCGCACCCCGCTGGTCAGCTACCTGGTGCAGAACAAACTGGTCCAGAGCCGTCAGGTGGCGGAAATCGCTTCGGAACATTTCGGCGTCGCCCTGCTGGACCTCAACAGCCTGGACAAGGACACCCAGCCCACGGGCCTGGTCAGCGAAAAACTGGTGCGCCAGCATCACGTCCTGCCGCTGTGGCGACGCGGCAACAAGTTGTTCGTGGGCATCTCCGACCCCACCAATCACCAGGCCATCAATGACATTCAATTCAGTACCGGCCTGACCACCGAAGCCATCCTGGTGGAGGACGACAAGCTCAACGATGCCATCGAAAAGTTCTTCGAATCCAGTAGCACGGGCCTGGAAGGCATGGGCGATGTCGACCTGGACGGTCTGGACATCGAATCGATCGACGATTCCAAGCAGGACTCCATCGGCGGCCAGGACACCGACGACGCGCCCGTGGTGCGTTTCGTCAACAAGATGCTGCTGGACGCGATCAAGGGCGACTCTTCCGACCTGCACTTCGAGCCTTACGAAAAAATCTACCGGGTGCGGGTGCGCACCGACGGCATGCTGCGGGAAGTGGCCCGGCCGCCGATCCAACTGGCGACCCGTATCGCCGCCCGCTTGAAGGTCATGGCCAGCCTCGATATTTCCGAACGGCGCAAACCCCAGGACGGCCGGTTGAAAATGCGCCTGTCGAAAACCAAGTCCATCGACTTCCGGGTCAACACCCTGCCGACACTCTGGGGCGAAAAGGTGGTAATCCGGATTCTCGACCCTTCCAGTGCACAAATGGGCATCGATGCCCTGGGCTACGAGCCGGATCAGAAAGACCTGTACATGGCCGCCCTCAAGCAACCGCAAGGGCTGATCCTGGTCACCGGCCCGACCGGCTCGGGCAAGACCGTGTCGCTGTACACCGGGCTGAATATCCTCAATACCGTGGACATCAATATTTCCACCGCCGAAGACCCGGTGGAGATCAACATGGAAGGCATCAACCAGGTCAACGTGAACCCGCGCCAAGGGCTGGACTTCGCCCAGGCCCTGCGCTCGTTCCTGCGCCAGGACCCGGACGTGATCATGGTCGGCGAGATCCGCGACCTGGAAACCGCCGAAATCGCCATCAAGGCCGCCCAGACCGGGCACCTGGTGCTCTCCACATTGCACACCAACAGCGCCGCCGAAACCCTGATCCGCTTGCAGAACATGGGCATTCCGGGGTTCAACATCGCTACCGCCGTGCACCTGATCATCGCCCAACGGCTGGCGCGCAAGCTCTGCCCCCACTGCAAGAAAGCCATCGAGATTCCCGAGGAAACCCTGCTCAAGGAAGGTTTCCCCCGGGAACGCATCGGCACATTCACGATCTATGAGCCGGTCGGTTGCCAACAGTGCAACCATGGTTACAAAGGGCGCGTGGGGGTTTACGAAGTGGTCAAGAACACGCCCGAGCTGCAACGGTTGATCATGGCCGAGGGCAACTCGCTGGAAATCGATCTGCAAATGCGCAAGGACGGCTTCAATGACCTGCGCACATCGGGGCTGCTCAAAGTGATGCAAGGCGTCACCAGCCTCGAGGAAATCAACCGGGTCACCAAGGATTGAGCATGGCGGTCAAGGCAGTAAAAACCGACGTCTATACGTGGGAAGGCAAAGACCGCAAAGGCGCGAAAATGACCGGCGAGCTGACGGGACAGAGCCCGGCCCTGGTCAAGGCTCAACTACGCAAACAAGGCATCAACCCGGAGAAGGTGCGCAAGAAATCCACCTCGATCTTCAGCAAGGGCAAGCGCATCAAGCCGCTGGATATCGCCCTCTTCACCCGTCAGATGGCAACGATGCTCAAGGCTGGCGTGCCACTGTTGCAGGCGTTCGACATCATCGGCGAAGGCTTCGACAACGCCAACATGCGCAAGCTGGTGGACCAGGTGAAGCAGGAAGTCGCCGCCGGCAACAGCTTCGCCGCCTCGCTGCGCAAATGCCCGCAGTATTTCGACGATTTGTACTGCAACCTGGTGGATGCCGGTGAGCAGGCCGGTGCGTTGGACACACTGCTGGACCGGGTCGCGACCTACAAGGAAAAGAGCGAAGCGCTCAAGGCCAAGATCAAGAAAGCCATGACCTACCCGACGGCGGTGATACTCGTCGCGGCGGTGGTCACCGGCATCCTGCTGGTCAAGGTGGTACCGCAATTCGAATCGGTCTTCTCCGGGTTCGGGGCACAGCTGCCGGCTTTCACGGTGATGGTCATCGGCCTGTCGGAATTCTTGCAGGAATGGTGGTGGGTGGTGCTTGGCGGGTTTGTGGGGACATTTTTTGGCGTGAAATACGCCCTCAAGCGTTCCGAGCGCTTTCGTGACTGGCGCGATAAATGGCTACTCAAACTACCGCTGATAGGCGCCTTGATGTACAAGTCCGCCGTGGCCCGCTACGCCCGCACGCTCTCGACGACATTCGCTGCCGGCGTGCCGCTGGTCGAAGCCCTAGATTCAGTATCGGGCGCCACCGGCAATGTGGTATTCAAGCGCGCCGTGCAGCGCATCCGCCAGGACGTATCCACCGGCATGCAGTTGAATTTTTCCATGCGCGCGTCAGGGATCTTCCCGAACCTGGCCATCCAGATGACCGCCATCGGCGAGGAATCCGGCGCGCTGGACGACATGCTCGACAAAGTGGCGAGTTTTTATGAGGCCGAAGTGGACAATCTGGTGGACAACCTCACCAGCCTGATGGAACCCTTCATCATGGTGGTCCTGGGGGTCGTCGTGGGTGGCCTGGTGGTTGCCATGTACCTGCCCATCTTTCAACTCGGCTCTGCGATCTGACATGCCCCTGAGCGAATTTTTCGTGCTGTATCCCCTGGCTTTCGTGCTTGTTGCGGCATGGCTCGGCCTGATCGTCGGCAGTTTCCTCAACGTGCTGGTGTGGCGCCTGCCGAAGATGCTCAACCGCGAATGGCGCCTGCAGGCCCACGACCTGCTGGGCCTGCCGGCCGAGACTCCGGGCCCGGTCTACAACCTCATGCTGCCCCATTCCCAATGCCCGCACTGCGGCCATCGCATCCGCGCCTGGGAGAACATTCCGCTGTTGAGCTACCTGATGCTGCGTGGCCGCTGTTCGAGCTGCGCCGCGCCCATCGGCAAGCGTTACCCCCTGACCGAAGTGGCCTGCGGCGCGTTGACGGCGTTCGTCGCCTGGCATTTCGGCTTTGGCTGGCACGCCGCGATGGTGATGGTGTTGACCTGGGGCCTGCTGGCCATGAGCCTGATCGACGCCGAGCATCAACTGCTGCCCGATACCCTGGTGTTGCCGTTGTTGTGGCTGGGCTTGATCGTCAACAGCTTCGGGCTGTTCGTTTCCCTGGACCAGGCGATGTGGGGCGCGGTGGCCGGCTACCTGGCGCTGTGGTCGGTGTTCTGGGTGTTCAAGCTGATCACCGGCAAGGAAGGCATGGGCTACGGGGATTTCAAGCTGCTGGCGATGCTGGGCGCCTGGGGCGGCTGGCAGGTCCTGCCGCTGACGCTGCTGTTGTCGTCGCTGGTGGGCGCCGTTATCGGGGTCATTGTGCTGCGCTTGCGTGACGCGCCCGGGTCGACGCAGATCCCCTTCGGACCTTATCTGGCCATTGCCGGCTGGATTGCCTTGCTCTGGGGTGGTCAAATAACCGACTTCTATTGGCAGTCTGTCGGTTTCTAATGAAAACCCCTCTGGAAAAACCCTGGATTCTCGGCCTGACCGGTGGCATCGGCAGCGGCAAGAGCGCGGCGGCCCAGCATTTCATCGATCTGGGTGTGCACGTCATCGACGCCGATCATGCGGCACGCTGGGTGGTCGAACCCGGGCGCCCGGCGCTGGCGAAAATCGCCGAGCACTTCGGCCCTGGCGTATTGCAGGCCGACGGCGCCCTGGACCGGGCGGCGCTGCGCAAGCTGATTTTCGAAAATGCCGATGAACGCCGCTGGCTCGAAGCACTGCTGCATCCGCTGATCGCCGAGGAAATCGCCCATCACCTGGCTCAGGCACAATCGTCCTACGCGATCCTGGTGTCGCCGCTGCTGATCGAGTCAGGGCAGTACGCCATGACCCAGCGGATCCTGGTGATCGATGCGCCGGAACAACTGCAGATCGAACGTACGTTGCAACGCGACCAGACCAGCGAACAGCAGGTCCAGGCGATCCTCAAGGCCCAGTCCAGCCGCCAGGATCGCCTGAACCATGCCGATGACGTGGTGGTCAATGATCGCGACCTCGCCTGGCTGCACAGCGAGGTCGAGCGCCTGCATCACTTTTACCTTACTTTGCGTGGAGGCCACTCATGAGCAAAACCCCAACCGTTGATTGCCCAACCTGTGGCGCCCCTGTGGAATGGAGCCCGCAGAGCACATTCCGGCCGTTCTGTTCCGATCGCTGCAAACTGATCGACCTCGGCGCCTGGGCGTCGGAAGAACACAAGATCCCGGTCAGCCCCGACGCCGAGGATGAGCTGTTCAGCGAAGATTTCGAGCCTCGCTCGCATCACTAAGGCCGCATGAAACCGTAGTCCTGTTCGTCGTCGAGGTTTTCCGCCAGGAAACTCAACTCGTCGGCCAGGTCTTCAGCGCTGCGCACTGCCTTGCTCTGCTGCACGATCGCACTGAGCAAGGCACGCAGACTCAAGCCCGGGTCGAAACCGATCTCCATTGCGGCATCGTGGCTACGCCTGATCTCTTGCCTGGCCCACTCATAAACACTCATGGTTGTACTCCTTGAAGTTTTCCAGAGCATGCAGGGCGTGCGGTGGGGCAGCCTTGACGTGAATCAAGGCTTGTCATCGTCGTTCCACGGTGCCGACAGGTAGCGCGTGCGGTTGAAGGTTTCCAGCCATTCGGGGCTGAACACCACCAACGCACTGATCACCATGCCGTTGATGAACGCTTCGGGAAAAATGATCAACCAGAGGTAGCCGATGAAATCCTCCAGCCAGTAAGGCATGGCAAACAGGCCGTCGTACCAGAGCAAACCGAGCCCCAGCAGCAGGCAGGCCAGTGCCGAAAGCGCGGCGGCCAGGAACCCCGAACAAAAGATATACACAAACAGGTTACGCGGCTGCGCGCGCTCCACCAGGATTGCGCAACATTCGGTGATCAGCACCGGCAGCAGGATCAGCAGCGCACCGTTGACCCCGACCGCCGCCATGTCCTGACGCCCCAGCAGCACCAGCGCCATCTGCGCGCACAGGCCACCCAGGATCGCCAATGGCCAGTCCAGCAGCAGCGTCACGGCGGTCATGCCGATGAAATGATACGAGACCCCCGTATCGAAATCCCGTCGCACCAGCCACAGCATGAACAACGCCAGCACCGTGCCGAACAGCAGATGCTGGCGACGGCTGTCGGTGAACAGCTCGACCCACGGTGCCCGCGCCACGGCCCAGGCCAACACCGGCACATAAACCAGCCAACCGACCGCCAGGGTTTGCGGTGATAGCAGTTCAGCACCGATCATGGACTACTCCTTTCGCTTGCCCCTGCCTCAAACAGGGTTACTTCAAGCCAGCAGTCTACACCTCCCCCATAACGTCTATTAATCCACGCAACGCTTTCAGCTTGTCGCAATTGAACGCTAAGCTTGGGCTCATGGATGATTCCGATTATTTACGCCTGCTGACCATCGCGGCCGAGCAAGCCAACGCCTTTCTCTCCAATGCCCGCAAATGGGAGCGTGAGCGTTGGGTCTGCCAACGTCTGTTGCAAGGGCTGAACGTGCCTTATCGCGCCGACGAATTCGCCCCGGCCGGCGAGCCGCCGGACGTATTGTTTCGCGATGCCAATTTCGAGGTGTTTTTCGTGCTCGACGAGGGCCGCCGCCTCAATGACGAATGGCGCGATGAACTGGAACGTCGCCGCAGCGCCTTTTCCCTGAGCCAACTGGTGCGTCGCGAGGCCAAGCCCCGGCGAATCCCGGCCAATGAATTCCTGATGCGCCTGGCTCCGACCCTGCGCAAGAAAGCCCACAACTACACCGAGCGCGGCATGGACCTGGGCGACCTGGACATCATCGCCTTCGCCAGCCTCAAGCGCGAAGTATTGGACCTCAACAGTCACTTTCCACCGCCGACCGAGTACCTGCGCCAGGGCTGGCGCTCGCTGTCGCTGGTGGGGCCGACGTTTGCCCGGGTACTGTTCGCCCACCCCGACGCGCCGGACTTTTTGCGAGGCAACCTGGGGCGCAGCATCGTGTTCGACGTCGGGATCAGCCTGTGAGCCCATTGCAGGAACTGATCGCCGCCGTGCCGCAGCAGGGCCGCGTGCGCTGGATTGGCGTGCGTCCCCAGGGTCACGCGCCGATGATCGAACTGGACGCCGTGGAGGCCCGTCTGGAAGCCGGACTGACCGGCGATCATGCCCGCCCCGGTGTGCGCAATGCGCGACAAGTGACGCTGATCCAATGGGAGCACCTGGCCGTGATCAGCTCGCTGATGGGCCGCCCCGAGGACCAGCCGGTGCTGCCACAGGCGCTGCGACGCAATATTGCGGTCAGCGGCATCAATCTGTTCAGCCTCAAGGGCCGGCGCTTTCGCATCGGCCAAGCCATCTTTGAAACCACCGGCTGGTGCCAGCCCTGTGCCCGATTGGAGCGAAACCTCGGCGAAGGGACATTCCAGGCCGTACGCGGCCATGGCGGAATCACCGCCCGGGTGTTAAAAAGTGGAATCATTCGCCTGGACGACAGCCTGAGCGTCGAACCTGTGCCGGCGAGCGGCTACGCAGCTTTCAATGCCGGCTAGCCGGACGCTGTAACGTCTTCACCTTTCGCAACGTCTACCTGACGAGGCCTTTATGACCAGCCGCCTGAACCCAGATGACCAGAAGCATGTCGAAGAGTACCTGCAACTGTCCCAGCACCGAGTCGAGCGCCGGCCTTTCCGGCCGTGGATGCTCCTGGTGGTGGTACTGGCCGTGACCATCGGCCTGGGCCTGTTGAGCCGACTGATCAGTTACCTGACGCTATGAGCCGCCTGGCGCTCGCTCGGGTAACGGCACCGAATTCCTTTAGCCTTGCGAGATATCCCCATGACTCATCGTATTGTCATCGTTGGCGGCGGCGCCGGCGGCCTGGAGTTGGCGACCCGTCTGGGTAAGACACTGGGCAAGCGTGGCACGGCCAGTGTGATGCTGGTCGACGCGAACCTGACCCACATCTGGAAACCCCTGCTGCATGAAGTGGCTGCCGGCTCCCTGAACTCCTCCGAAGACGAACTCAACTACGTCGCCCAGGCAAAATGGAACCATTTCGAGTTCCAGCTTGGGCGCATGAGCGGCCTGGACCGGGAGCGCAAGAGAATCCAGCTGGCCGCCACCTATGACGAGGCGGGCGTCGAGCTGTTGCCGGCTCGGGAATTGGGCTACGACAGCCTGGTGATTGCCGTCGGCAGCACCACCAATGACTTCGGTACCGAAGGCGCGGCGCAGCACTGCCTGTTCCTCGACACCCGCAAGCAGGCCGAGCGCTTCCATCAGCAATTGCTCCACCACTATCTGCGTGCCCACGCCGGACAGACCGATGTTGTCGAGCGCATCAGCGTCGCCATCGTCGGCGCCGGTGCGACCGGTGTCGAACTGGCGGCCGAGCTGCATAATGCCGCTCACGAACTGCACGCCTATGGCCTGGACCGGATCAAGCCGGAGAACATGCACATCACCCTGATCGAGGCCGGTCCACGGGTCTTGCCAGCGCTGCCGGAGCGTATCGGCGGACCGGTGCACAAGACTCTGGAGAAACTCGGGGTCAACGTCATGACCAATGCTTCCGTCAGCCAGGTGACCGCCGACAGCCTGATTACCGCGGACGGCCAAGTGATCGACGCGAGCCTGAAAGTCTGGGCCGCCGGCATTCGCGCCCCGGACTTCCTCAAGGGCATCGACGGACTGGAGACCAACCGGATCAACCAGCTGCAAGTGCTGCCGACGCTACAGACCACCCGCGACGAGAACATCTTCGCCTTCGGCGATTGCGCCGCCTGCCCGCAACCCGACAGCGATCGCAATGTTCCGCCCCGCGCCCAGGCCGCGCATCAGCAGGCCTCGCTGCTGGCCAAATCCCTGAAGCTGCGAATCGAAGGCAAGGCCCTGCCCGAATACAAGTACACCGACTACGGCTCGTTGATATCGCTGTCGCGATTCTCGGCGGTGGGCAACCTGATGGGCAACCTGACCGGCAGCGTCATGCTCGAAGGCTGGCTGGCGCGGATGTTCTACGTCTCGCTGTACCGCATGCACCAGATGGCGCTGTACGGCCTGTTCCGCACGGCCATGCTGATGCTGGGCAGCAAGATCGGGCGCGGGACCGAGCCCAGGCTCAAGTTGCACTGAGGATGAACCGCTGACGACTGCGGTGTATCAACGACATTGACACTGAATGATCTACCGCAATCGCGAGCAAGCTCGCTCCCACAGGATGACCGCGATCAACTGTGGGAGCGAGCTTGCTCGCGATGACGGCAGCACAATCAGTATTTAAGCTCCGGCAGAATCTCTCTCCGAGCTATCCATCAATCAAACCTGAAACCGCTGCACCATCGTGCGTAGCGAATTCGCCAGTTGCGATCCACCTCTCGGGCCACTTGCGCCTATTCTTCGGCGGCGCTGGCGATGACCAGGTTGGCAAAAAAAATCCCCGTATCTTTCGATACGAGGATTTTCAAATATGGTCGGGGTAAGGGGATTCGAACTCCTGACATCCTGCTCCCAAAGCAGGCGCGCTACCGGACTGCGCTATACCCCGGTAAAAAAAAGGCGACCTTCGCAAGTCGCCTTCTCGATCAGCGCTTTTGGCCTCTGATCTTAAGATTCGATTCCAGCGAACTGGTTTCAAAAATGGTGGGTCGTGTGGGATTCGAACCTACGACCAATTGGTTAAAAGCCAACTGCTCTACCAACTGAGCTAACGACCCAAATATGGTCGGGGTAAGGGGATTCGAACTCCTGACATCCTGCTCCCAAAGCAGGCGCGCTACCGGACTGCGCTATACCCCGATTGAAATGGCTCCGTGACCAGGACTCGAACCTGGGACCCAATGATTAACAGTCATTTGCTCTACCGACTGAGCTATCACGGAACTGATATTTCAAGCTACAACATTGAAGCTAGCTTCAACCTCTTCTACCCTTGCGCATCGCTGCGTTCGTGTGTCTGAGGCGCGCTATTCTACAATCTTCAAAACCTCTGTCAACCCCTTAAATTGCTTTCAAGACAATGATTTGCAACTTATTTTGGATTACTTCCCAGTGAGAAGTCGCCCTTGGGGTGACGTACTGCGGGGCGCACTTTACAAGCCTTTTCCTTTGAGTTCAACGGCCTGATGAAAAAAATGGCCTTGCAAGGCAAGGCCATTTCCATCGTCGGCAAAGCCGGCCTTCAGTTGAAGACGATTTCGTCGTTCTCCACCGTACCGGTCACGGTTTCGCCCGGCATGAAGCGACCGGACAGAATCAGCTGCGCCAGCGGGTTTTCGATCCAGCGCTGGATCGCTCGTTTGAGCGGCCGCGCGCCATAGACCGGGTCGTAACCCACCGCGATCAGCTTGTCCAAGGCCTCGTCGCTCAATTGCAGCTTGAGCTCGCGCTCGGTGAGGCGGCTGCGCAGACGACCCAATTGGATCTCGGTAATGCCGGCAATCTGATCCCGGGCCAACGGCTCGAAGATCACCACTTCGTCGACCCGGTTGATGAATTCCGGGCGGAAGTGGGTCGAGATCGCGTCCATCACCGCCGCGCGCTGCGCCTCACGGTCGCCCACCAACTCCTGGATCTGTGTCGAGCCCAGGTTGGAGGTCATCACGATCACCGTGTTGCGGAAGTCCACCGTACGTCCGTGGCTGTCGGTCAGGCGACCATCCTCCAGCACTTGCAGCAGGATATTGAACACATCCGGGTGCGCCTTCTCGACCTCATCGAGCAGGATCACCGAGTACGGCTTGCGACGCACAGCCTCGGTCAGGTAACCGCCCTCTTCATAGCCGACATAACCCGGTGGAGCACCGATCAGCCGTGCCACGGAATGCTTCTCCATGAACTCGGACATGTCGATGCGCACCATGGCCTCTTCGGTGTCGAAGAGGAACTCGGCCAGCGCCTTGCACAGCTCGGTTTTACCGACGCCGGTCGGGCCGAGGAACATGAACGAGCCACTTGGACGATTAGGGTCCGACAACCCGGCGCGGGACCGGCGCACAGCGTTGGAGACCGCCACTACCGCTTCTTCCTGGCCAATCACGCGCTGGTGCAGCAGGCTTTCCATCTTCAGCAGCTTGTCGCGCTCGCCCTCGAGCATTTTCGACACCGGAATGCCGGTCCACTTGGACACCACCTCGGCGATTTCTTCCTCGGTGACCTTGCTGCGCAGCAACTGGTTTTCGCTCTTGCCGTGCTGGTCGACCATCTGCAGGCTGCGCTCCAGGTCCGGGATCACCCCGTACTGCAGCTCGGCCATGCGGTTGAGGTCGCCTTTGCGGCGAGCCGCTTCCAGTTCCTGGCGGGACTGTTCGATCTTTTGCTGGATCTGCGCCGAGCCCTGGACCTCGGCTTTCTCCGAGTTCCAGATCTCCTCGAGGTCGGAATACTCGCGTTCGTGACGAACGATTTCTTCCTGCAACCTTTCCAGACGTTTCTTCGCCGCTTCGTCGCTTTCTTTCTTCAGGGCCTGGGACTCGACCTTGAGCTGGATCAGGCGCCGCTCCAACCGATCCAGCACTTCCGGTTTGGAGTCGATCTCCATGCGGATGCGGCTGGCCGCCTCGTCGATCAGGTCGATGGCCTTGTCCGGCAATTGACGGTCGGTGATGTAGCGGTGGCTGAGCTTGGCCGCGGCGATGATCGCGCCGTCGGTGATCGCCACCTTGTGGTGAACTTCATAGCGCTCTTTAAGGCCGCGCAGGATGGCGATGGTGTCTTCTTCGCTCGGTTCCTCCACCAGGACTTTCTGGAAGCGCCGCTCCAGCGCCGCATCCTTCTCTATGTATTGGCGGTACTCGTTGAGCGTGGTCGCGCCGACGCAGTGCAACTCACCCCGGGCCAACGCAGGCTTGAGCATGTTGCCGGCGTCCATCGAACCCTCGCCCTTGCCCGCACCGACCATGGTGTGCAGTTCGTCGATGAACAGGATGATCTGCCCTTCCTGCTTGGACAGTTCATTGAGCAAAGCCTTGAGCCGTTCTTCGAACTCGCCACGGTACTTGGCACCGGCGATCAAGGCCCCCATGTCCAGGGACAACAGGCGCTTGCCCTTGAGGCCGTCCGGCACTTCGCCGTTGATGATGCGCTGGGCCAGGCCCTCGGCGATGGCGGTTTTACCCACGCCTGGCTCACCGATCAGCACCGGGTTGTTCTTGGTGCGGCGTTGCAGCACCTGGATCGTGCGGCGGATTTCATCGTCGCGACCGATCACCGGGTCGAGCTTGCCTTCCTCGGCGCGCTTGGTCAGGTCGACGGTGTATTTGTCCAACGCCTGGCGTGATTCCTCGTGGTTGGCGTCGTTGACCGCTTCGCCGCCACGCAGGTTGTTGATGGCATTTTCCAGGGCTTTCTTGCTCACCCCTTGGCCGAGTAGCAACTTGCCGAGCTTGCTGTTCTCGTCCATGGCGGCGAGCAGCACCAATTCGCTGGAAATGAACTGGTCGCCCTTCTGCTGGGCCAGGCGGTCGGCCTGGTTGAGCAGTCGCGCCAGATCCTGGGACATGTTCACGTCACCGGTCGGATTCTGGATCTTGGGTAACTGGTCGAGCTCCTTGGCCAGTTCTTTGCGCAGGCTGTTGACGTCAAAGCCGACCTGCATCAACAGGGGCTTGATGGAGCCGCCCTGCTGTTCGAGCATGGCCTGCATCAAATGCGCCGGTTCGATACCGGGATGGTCCAGGCCGACGGCCAGGGACTGGGCATCGGACAGGGCCAATTGTAATTTGCTGGTTAAACGATCAATACGCATGGGTCACCTTCCTTTTGAGCAGGCCGGACCTAAACACATCCTGAATGAAGAAACCTGCCAGATACCCTTATAGATGTGGTCGATTCTGGAAGTTTCAAGCAGCGCAGCCTTGATGCAGGTCAGGGAAGTCTAGCGTTCGATCCAGATCAACGAGGCAAAGCGGCCGGTGTGCGGGTTGCGTCGGTAGGAGAAGAAGCGTGGGTCGTTCACGGTGCAGAAGCCACCACCGTACACCGCGGTGACACCGCGCGCCGCCAGCCGCAAGCGGGCCAACTGATAGATGTCGGCGAGGAATTTGCCGGCATTGGGGCTCGCGGCAAAGGCTTCTACCGCTTCAGGCCGTTGCGCGATGAAGGCTTCACGCACTTCCGGCCCGACTTCGAACGCTTGCGGCCCGATGGCCGGGCCGAGCCAGGCCAGGATCTCGTTCGCGGGCACGGCAAGGCTGTCGAGAGTGGCTTCCAGCACACCGTTCGCCAGCCCACGCCAACCGGCATGGGCCGCCGCGACGCGGGTGCCGGCACGGTTGCAGAACAGTACCGGCAGGCAATCGGCGGTCATCGCCGTGCAAGCGACACCCGGCGTGGCGGTCCAACTGGCATCGGCGGTCGCCACCTGGGTCGGGTCAGCCTCGACCACGGCAATGCCGTGGACCTGCTGCAGCCAGGCCGGGGTAATGACGAATCGGTCGATGAGACGACGGCGGTTTTCGGCGACGGCCGTGGGGTCGTCGCCTACATGGTCGCCCAGGTTGAGGCTGTCGAACGGCGCCAGGCTGACGCCGCCCTCGCGAGTGGTGACGCAGGCCTTGACCCGGGCCGGCGCGGGCCAGTCGGGCGTCAGCCAGGCACTCATCCGACGAACGCCTCGCGGTCCTGCTTGAGCAACGTCAGCAGCCAGACGAAATCATCCGGCAACGGCGATTCCCAGCTCATGCGTTTGCCGGTCGTCGGATGATCAAGCTCCAGGAAACGCGCGTGCAGCGCCTGGCGCGGGAAGTTTTTCAGCGATTCGACCATGGTCTGGCTGGCGGCTGGCGGAATGCGGAAACGACCGCCATAGGCCGGGTCGCCCACCAACGGGAAGTTGATGTGGGCCATGTGCACACGAATCTGGTGGGTACGACCGGTTTCCAGCTTGACCCGCACATGCGTGTGGGAACGGAAACGCTCCAGCACACGATAGTGGCTGACCGCCTGCTTGCCACCTTCCATCACCGCCATGCGCTGGCGCTGCTGGCCGTGACGACCGATCGGGGCGTTGATCTTGCCACCGGCGGTGACGACCCCGATCACGATGCATTCATAGATGCGGCTGACACTGCGGCTTTGCAGCTGTGTGACCAGCTGTGTCTGTGCCTGGATGGTCTTGGCCACCACCATCAGGCCGGTGGTGTCCTTGTCCAGGCGATGCACGATGCCGGCACGGGGCACATTGACGATGTCCGGTACGTGGTGCAGCAAGGCGTTGAGCAGCGTGCCGTCGGCATGACCGGCCGCCGGGTGCACCACCAGGCCAGCAGGCTTGTTGATCACCAGGATGTCATCGTCTTCGTAGACGATGTCCAGGGCAATGTCCTGGGCGACCCATTCTCCCTGGGCCTCCTGCTCGGCAGTCAGCTCGAGGATGGCGCCGCCATGGACGATGTCGCGCGGACGAATCACCGCCCCATCCACAGTCAGGCGGCCGTCCTTGATCCAGGCGGAAAGGCGCGAGCGAGAGTGCTCGGCAAAGAGTTGTGCGGCGACTTGATCGAGGCGTTGGCCGCCCAATTCGGACGGCACCTCTGCGCGAAGTTCTATTTTATCGGACATGCTCGGACTGGGCGTCGGCACAGCCTTTGGTTTCGGCTGCGCGCTTGTGGTTAAATACGGCGTCTTTTGCCCCGAGGCTTTCAACGGGGCGCTCATCATAACAGGACGGCCCCGCCCAAGACAGCGGCCGTCATAGGGACGCAAGCCGCCATGCAAGTGAAACACCTGCTGCTGATCGCCATCCTCGCATTGACTGCTGCTTGCTCGTCGAAGGAAGTCGTAGACGAAAACCTGAGCGAAGTCGAACTGTACCAACAGGCGCAGAACGACCTAGATAACAACAGCTATACCAGCGCCACCGCCAAGCTCAAGGCGCTGGAGTCGCGGTATCCGTTCGGTCGCTACGCCGATCAGGCCCAATTGGAGTTGATCTACGCCAACTACAAGAACGCCGAGCCGGAAGCCGCCAAATCCGCCGCCGAGCGTTTCATTCGTCTGCACCCGCAGCACCCGAATGTCGATTACGCCTATTATCTCAAGGGCCTGACCTCCTTCGACCAGGACGTCGGCCTGCTGGCGCGCTTCCTGCCGCTGGACATGACCAAGCGTGACCCGGGCGCCGCGCGCGACTCCTACAACGAGTTCGCCCAGCTGACCAGCCGCTTCCCCAACAGCCGCTACTCGCCGGACGCCAAGCAGCGCATGATCTACCTGCGCAACCTGCTGGCCTCCTACGAAATCCACGTGGCCGACTACTACCTGACCCGTCAGGCCTACGTCGCCGCCGCTAACCGTGGCCGCTACGTGGTGGAAAACTTCCAGGAAACCCCTTCGGTGGGTGATGGCCTGGCGGTGATGACCGAGGCCTACCAGCGCCTGCACCTGGACGACCTGGCGGCCACCAGCCTGGAAACCCTCAAGCTGAACTACCCGGATCACCCGTCGCTGGTCGATGGCCAGTTCACTCCACGGGTCGACGAAGCGGACAACCGTTCGTGGCTGAGCAAGGCGACCCTGGGCCTGATCGAGTCCCGTCCACCGCTGCCGCCGGGCGAAACCCGCGCCAACCAGGACGTACAGCGCCAGTTCCAGGATGCCAAGGAAGCCATTCCGAACGAACTCAAGCCCAAGGATGAAAATGGCGACGTGATCGAAGAAGAAGAGCCTGAGAAGGAGTCCAGCGACCGTTCCTGGTTCAGCTACATGACCTTCGGCATGTTCGACTGAGGCCAAGGCATCGGTAAAAAGGGAGACCCAGCGGTCTCCCTTTTTTGTGCCTGGCTTTTATTGCGCTGTGCGCCGTTCCAGTCCTTGGCTAAACTGCCGGATCATTAGCCGAAAAGCCGCCCATCATGCTTCGTTTACTGTTCTGG
This sequence comes from Pseudomonas sp. NFIX10, assembly GCF_900111955.1. Taxonomy (NCBI): domain Bacteria; kingdom Pseudomonadati; phylum Pseudomonadota; class Gammaproteobacteria; order Pseudomonadales; family Pseudomonadaceae; genus Pseudomonas; species Pseudomonas sp. NFIX10. The sequence continues at coordinate 36,142 of NZ_FOKH01000030.1, forward strand.
ATAGCCCTGATTGCCGCCGCTGTATGGTTCTGGCGCAAGTTCAAGGGTGCCTCCTCCGCGCCGAACGCTCCCCGGGAACAGGACGCACCGCCCATGGTGCGCTGCGCCCAATGCGGTGTACACCTGCCCCGTGACCGGGCGCTGGCCCTCGAACAACAATGGTATTGCAGCCAGGCTCATCTCGAGCAAGGCCCGGGCAATCGTGAGCGCTGAGGCCTCAAGCCCACGCGTCAAACAGACGCAGCGCCTGCTGCGCCTCTATCACCTGTACCGCCTGAGTATCGGCATCACCCTGGTGCTGCTGATCTCCAGCAACATGGACAATCGCCTGCTGGAGTTCGCCAACGACGACCTGCTGCGCAGTGGCAGCTGGTTGTACCTGGTGCTGAACATCCTGCTGGTGGTGTTCCTTGAGAACACGCGTCGCCCTGCCCGGCTGTTCGGCCTGGCCCTCACCGACGTGCTGTTGCTTTCGTGGCTATTTTTCGCCGCTGGCGGTGTGCCCAGTGCCATCGGCAACCTGCTCATTGTCTCGGTGGCCATCGGCAACACGCTGCTGCGAGGCCGGATCGGCCTGTTGATCGCGGCCGTCGCCACCCTCGGCATCGTCAGTTCGAGCTTCTTCCTTGGCTTGAGCGACTCGAACCGTCCCAGCAGTTACTTGCAGGCCGGTACCCTTGGGGCACTGTGCTTTGCCGCCGCGCTGCTGGTGCAAGGCCTGACCCGACGTTTGGAAGCCAGCGAAACCCTGGCTGAGCAACGGGCCAGCGAAGTGATCGGCCTGGAAGCGCTCAACGCCCTGATCCTGCAACGCATGCGCACCGGCATCCTGGTGCTTGACCGTGAGCGTCGGGTGCAACTGGCCAACGAAAGCGCGCTGAACCTGCTGGGTATGCACGATCTGGTCGGCCAGCAACTCGACGACTACGCCACGGCCCTGGTCGAACGCCTGCAACTATGGCGAAACAACCCCAGCCTGCGCCCGTCCAGCCTGACCGTTACCGGCACGGGCCTGACCCTGCAACCGAGCTTCATCGCCCTGGGGCATCACGATCAACAGCAGGTCCTGGTGTTCCTTGAAGACCTGGCCCAGGTTGCCCAGCAGGCCCAGCAGTTGAAACTCGCTTCCCTCGGGCGCCTTACCGCCGGCATCGCCCATGAAGTCCGCAACCCCTTGGGCGCCATCAGTCACGCGGCGCAATTGCTGCGCGAATCCGAGGAACTGAACGACGCGGATCGGCGTCTGACGCAGATTATTCAAGATCACTCCCAACGAATGAATCGCGTCATTGAAAACGTTCTGCAGCTGTCTCGCCGTCAACAAACCACACCCCAGCGCCTCGACCTGCGCACCTGGCTCGACCCATTCGTCCGGCAGGCCCGCGAAAGCATGTCCGAACACCAGCGCTTGCACCTGAGCATCGACCCTGGGGACTACACCACGCTGATGGACCCCGACCAACTCACCCAGGTACTCGACAACCTGTTGCGCAACGCCTGGCGCCACAGCGCAATGGTCCATGAACAGGCCGAGGCCTGGTTGAAACTGTTCATCGACCCCCACAGCCAGCTGTCGACACTGGACATCATCGACAACGGTCCCGGTGTTACGCCGGAGCAGCAGGCGCATTTGTTCGAACCCTTCTTTACCACCAGTAGCCAGGGCACCGGCCTCGGCCTCTATCTGTCCCGTGAGCTGTGCGAAAGCAATCAAGCCCGCCTAGACTTCAAACCACGCCAAGGCGGCGGTTGCTTTCGCATCACCTTTGCTCACGGACGGAAACAGCTTTGAATAATCGCTCACGGCAACGAATCCTGATCGTCGATGACGAACCGGACATCCGCGAACTCCTGGACATCACCCTGGGCCGGATGAAACTCGACACCCGCAGCGCCAAGAACCTTGCCGAGGCCCAAGCCCTGCTGACAGGGGATACCTTCGACCTGTGCCTGACCGACATGCGCCTGCCCGATGGCACCGGCCTGGAGCTGGTGCAGCACATCCAGCAACGTTATCCACAGCTGCCCGTGGCGATGATCACCGCCTATGGCAGCCTGGAAACCGCCATCGACGCCCTCAAGGCCGGCGCCTTCGATTTCCTGACCAAGCCGGTCGACCTGGGTCGGCTGCGGGAGCTGGTCACCAGCGCCCTGCGCCTGCCACCCATCGCCACACCGACCAGCACCATCGAGCGCTGCCTGCTGGGCGACTCGCCGCCAATGCGCAACGTGCGCAAACAGATCGAAAAGCTCGCCCGCAGCCAGGCACCGGTGTACATCAGTGGGGAATCAGGCTGCGGCAAGGAACTGGTCGCCCGGCTGATCCACGAACAAGGCCCCCGTGCCAACCAGAGCTTTGTGCCGGTCAATTGTGGGGCGATTCCCACGGAACTGATGGAAAGCGAGTTCTTTGGCCACCGCAAAGGCAGCTTCAGCGGCGCCATCGAAGACAAGCCCGGGCTGTTCCAGGCCGCCCACGGCGGGACCTTATTCCTCGATGAAGTGGCCGACCTGCCCCTGGCGATGCAGGTCAAGCTGTTGCGAGCCATCCAGGAAAAGGCCGTGCGCGCCGTGGGCGGCCAGCAGGAAGAAGTGGTGGATGTGCGAATCCTCTGCGCCACCCACAAGGACCTGGACGGCGAAGTGGCCGCCGGGCGCTTTCGCCAGGATCTGTATTACCGGCTGAATGTCATCGAATTGCGCGTCCCGCCCTTGCGCGAACGCCGCGAAGACATCGAACCGCTGGCCAATCACATGCTTCAGCGGCTGGCGGCCAGCACCGGCAGTCCGGCAGTGAAGCTCCATCCCCAGGCCTTGGAAGCCCTTCGTCACTATCGTTTCCCAGGTAATGTGCGGGAACTGGAGAACATGCTCGAGCGCGCCCACACCCTTTGCGAACACCAGCAGATCGAAGCCGAGGACCTGCGCCTGGCCGAGGGCAATAGCAGCACTGAGGCGGGCAACCCCGACTTGATGCAGGTCGACAACTTGGAAGACTACCTCGAAGACGTCGAACGTAAACTCATCCTCCAAGCCCTGGAGGAAACCCGCTGGAACCGCACGGCCGCGGCGCAGCGGTTGAAGTTGTCGTTTCGATCGATGCGGTATCGGTTGAAGAAACTCGGGTTGGATTGAGCGGGCGTCCGGCGCAGCTCAGCCAATGGCAAGGCCTACACCGAGCTGTGTGGTGAGGGGATTTACCTGTGGTGAGGGGATTTATCCCCTCGCCACAAAATAATGTTCAATCTGATAGCTCTGTTGGTCCGTCTAACCCTCCACCGGCACCTGTTTATCCAGCACGCGATTGGCCAACAACTCGCTCAGCTCGATCAGTTGTTGCACTCCCAAGACAATATGTCGTCGCGAGCCTTCGAGTTCGAAGGCCAGGTCGCTGATCGTTGCGTTGGCTGAGGCCAGGGTTTCGCTGAGGTTGGTGAGGAGGCATTCGGTGTCGATGCCGTCCACGACAGTGAATAGTTGGTTTGAGGCGGGTTTCTTTTTGGCTTCGGGCTTTGGGCCAAGGTAATAGTCGAGGGCGCGCTTGGCAGCTTCATCGAGTTTTTGGTGATCAGGATCGACGTGGGTTGACGAGGGACCTGTTTCGGGGGGATTGGGCGAATCTTTAATCGTTGTGCATCTCCAAGTTTTTGGAGCTGCCACCGATCGCCGCGACGCAATTGGAGGTGGCAGCTGTACGCAGGTTCGCGGACCGAACTTGGAGCTTCGGCATACCCGAAGGTATCCCACGCACAGCCAGCCATGACAGAACGAAAAATACCGAAGTACTGTCGTCGGCTGGAATTATGCACCAAGTTAGCGGGCCGCGACGCCCGGACGCTGAATTGGCAGCGACGGGGAAAGGTTAGCCAGAGTTCTTCCCACCCGGCAACCGCCAGAACTCGTCGGAAAATTCTTTTTGAATCAAATTTTTGTCCGACCATTCCCACAAAAGCCTGGTTGACTGTGAGGGTGGTATGTATATCCGTTTCTGCGGTTACGGCCGCTGGCGGTTCCGCCCTTACGGCGGCTCACTTTTGAGAAGCGCAAAAGTAAGCAAAACGCTTCTGCCCCACCACTTGGCACCTCGCTTTGGCTCGGTGTGCCCTCACTCCGGCATTGCTCCGTGGGCCGCCGCGAAGGGCCATCCATGGCCCAGCGCGGCTATCCCGGCATCCATGCCGGGATGCCCACTGCGCAATGCCTGCGTTCGGCCAGCGTGGTTAACGGGGCGCCCCAGATCAAGATCAAAAGCGAGGCGGCCTGACAGCCGGCCTGGCTCTCCCGCTCGTACACCTGTCAGATCTGTGGGAGCAAAGCTTGCTCGCGAGGCGGCCTTATAGCCGACCTGGCTTTTCCGGTCCTAGTGCGATCCCATTGTGGGAGCGAGCTTGCTCGCGAAGACGGCGGTACATCCAACGCTGATGCAAGCTGATCCACTGCTATCGCGAGCAGGCTTTGCTCCCACAGGGATTTGCAGTGGCCGAAAATCTGTAGATCGTCACCGACCCAATGTGTGCGAGCTTGCTCGCGAAGGCGATGGCACAGCCGATGAATATGTTGAATGCTCCGGCCTCTTCGCGAGCAAGCCCGTTCCCACAGGAGAAACGCGATCACCCAGAATCAGGTCGGCTATCAGGCCGCCTCGCGGAGGACGTTGATCTCGGCGCCCCGTTAACCACGCTGGCCGAACGCAGGCATTGCGTAGTGGGCATCCCGGCATGGATGCCGGGATAGCCGCGCTGGGCCATGGATGGCCCTTCGCGGCGGCCCACGGAGCAATGCCGGAGTGAGGGCACACCGAGCCTAGGCGAGGTGCCGAGTGGTGGGGCAAAAGCGCTTTGGTTACTTTCGCGCTTTTCGAAAGTGACCCGCTGTAAGAGCGGAACCGCCAGCAGCCGTTACCGCGAAAATGGATATGTACCCAGTCAACAACATCCCCGCCGACTATCAGGCGCCATCGCGAGCAAGCTCGCTCCCACAATTGGATCTGGGTACAGGTGCAGCATCAAAGCCGGACCTTACAAGCGCCCAGCCGGCGCATACGGAACAGGATCGATCACCGGCTCACGCCCCAACATCAGATCCGTAAACAACTGACACGACGCCGGCGCCAGCACCAGTCCATTACGATAATGCCCACAGTTCAACCACAACCCGGCAACCCCCGGCACCTCGCCGATATAGGGAACACCTTCAGGCGAGCCAGGCCGCAACCCCGCCCAATGCCCCACCACCTCGGCACCCGCCAGCGCCGGAATCAGTTGCTGCGCCGACGCCTTCAGGCTCTCCAACGCAACCTCGGTCGGGGTCTTGTCGAAACCTTCGCGCTCCAGCGTACTGCCAACCAGAATGTGCCCATCACGACGCGGGATCGCATAACGCCCCTTGGCCAGCACCATACTCGACAAGAAGTCCGACGCGCATTTGTACAGAATCATCTGGCCCTTGACCGGCTCGACCGGCAACTTCAGCCCTAGCGTCTTGAGCAGCTCACCACTCCAGGCCCCCGCCGCCAGTACCACCTGATCGCCACGCATCGGTCCCGCCGAACTGTCCACCCCCACGACACGCCCGCCATCACGGATGAACCCGCTGACCTCGCAATGCTCATGAAGCGTGACATTGGGCAACGCCTGCAACGCCGCCTTGAGGGATTTCACCAGCCGAGGGTTGCGCACGTTGGCCACGCCAGCCATGTAGATCGCCCGGGAAAAACCCGCGCCCAGTACCGGCACGGCGTCGTGGACCGTCGAGATATCCACGGCTCGCAGCGGGCGCCCTTCCCGCTCGGCCCAGGCCAGCGCTTCGTCCTGGTCGTCCAGGTCCAGCCAATACAGCCCGGTCACGTGTACTTGTGGATCGATCCCGGTGGCGGCGAACAAACGCTCACCCAGCTGTGGATAAAAATCCTGCGACCAATGGGCCAGCGCCGTGACCGCCGGGCTGTAGCGCCACGGGTACAACGGCGAAACGATGCCGCCGCCGGCCCAGGACGATTCCTGGCCGACATTGGAGCGGTCCAGCAGCACCACACGTTGCCCTTCGGACGCCAGATTGAACGCCGTCAGCAGGCCGATGACTCCGCCGCCGACGATCACCACTTGCTGTTGCCTGGTCATGTTCTGATTAGACTCACTAAAACAAAGGGCGCAAAAGCGCGCCCGAATGAAAGAAACTCAGCGGCCCCAACAATCCTTGGTTGTCAGCCCCGCAGTAGCGTTGAGCATGCCCCGTGCGCCGGTGTTGTTGAGGGTGAAATCACCGCACTTGTCCGTCGCCATGGACGAGCCGCTCTTGCGTACGGCGGTCAGGGTGAAACTCTGGTCCGCCAGCGTCTGGGTAATGGTGTAGAAATCGTTGCCGCTGCTCAGCCCGGTTGCATTGGTGTAGACGTTGTTCTTCGAGTAGTAGCGCTCGAGAATCTGCGCCTGCTCGGATAAGAGCCCGGCAATTTCAGTGCGTCGGCCCTTCTTCATGTATTCGGTCAGGCTCGGATAGCCGATGGTGATCACGATACCGATGATCGCGATCACGATCATGATTTCGATCAAGGTGAAACCCCGGTTGGATCTGCGCATGCCTTGCCCTCATTGTATTTGCCGCCACATGATGCGGCGGCTGCCGCCGACGGTTTTGCCCAGCAGGTCAGTGATACCGCCACCGGAGTCGTTCACGATCATATTGGTGGCCCCGTTGGCGCTGACGACGGCGCTCAAGGTCGGAATACCGCCCGTAAACACCACGCCGGCGGAAATCGTATCGAGGCTGGTGAGCGAACCATCGTTGTTGGTATCCAGTACCGCATAGTTGAGCATCTTACCGTTGAATGCATCCAATTCGATCAGTTTGCCGGTGCCGAAGCTGACGCAAGGGTCGGTGGTGTCTACGGCGGCCGTGGTAAAGATCACGCGCCCGAGCACCAGGTTGGCCGGGTTGATCACGCGCTCCCCGGTCAGCGCATTGTTGTACACCAAAGGCAAGTACCAGCCCTTCTTCGCAGGGTACGTCACGTCGGTCTGGCTGGTGGTCACGAACTGCCCGGTGCTGCCTGAAAACACCCCCGTGATCGACTGGGCCTGCAGGCTCGACACGGTGATTTGCCCCCCGCCGCCAGTGGCGTCCCAGATCGAATAGAAGGCTTGCAGATCCTTGTTGAGCTTGTCTGCCGCTTCGTTGAACTTACCGGTCCCGAAAAAAACCTGGGTGCCGCCCTGGGGATTGTCTGCCAGCAGAGGCTGCACGGTGATCGGCTGGGTCGCGCCGCCGGGGGCGGTGAACAACGGCTGGCTGGCGAACGCCAAGCCCCACGCGGTGGGCGAGGTGCCGCTGAGGTCGAATTTCCACATCCGCCCCTTCAAGTCGCCACCGTACGCGGCTTGCACCACATTCTGGGAGTTGACCCGCAACTTGACCGACGACAGGCCGTTATCGGTTTCACTGCTGTTGATGACGATTTTGCGGATCAGCGAACCGTCACGGATATCCACGACGTACAACGCCGCCACGCCGCTGTTGCTGCCATAGCCATTGGCGATGAACGCCGCCCAGCGACCGTCCGCCAGGCGCGCGACTTCGGGGCGTGCGTAGGCATAGCCCAGGTCATTGAAGGCGTTAGCGGTGCTGGCAACGGTTGGCGCGCTGATTTCCCACAGCGCCCGAAACGCATTGCCCGCCGCCGCATCGAACAGTTGCACCGCGAAAAACGTCTTGCCCCCGGCACCCGTGCCGCCCAGGGCCACGGTCTTCCAGGCGCTCCCCGATTGCACGTCAAATACACCGACCTGTCCATCCACCAGGAACTTGTGGTTCACGCCGTTGACGTAGCTGGTGTCGGCGATGTCCTGCAACGAGGGCAGCACGTTCGAAGGCATGTAGGCGTAACGCCGCGTGCCGTTTGCACTGTTGATGACACTGAAAAAACCATCGTTGCCGTTCACCACCAGGTTGGCGCTCATGTTCGTCGCCTTGGTCGCCAGGTAGTTGCTATAGCTGGTGTCGTTGAGCAGGTCCGCAGCGGTCTGGTCATTAGGCGATGCCAACACCAGCGGCGAATTGATGATGTCCCCCAGCAACGCGCTGCGCACCTTCAGGCCGGTCTTGTTGACGCCCTTGCTCCACTCCACCAGGTCATTGCCGGTGATCCCCGTGGGCAGGTTCTGGCTGAGGCTGGTTTGCTGGGCTGGCGAAAAGTTGCCGTAGGCCAGGGTTATCGGCACGTTGGTCGCGGTGTTCCAGGACTGATAGATCGGTGCCGTGGCGCCGGGCACGATGGCGGTATCGGTGGTCCACTGCACCGCTGCCGTGTTGACCGTCCCCGCCGAGGTAAAGCCAAACGCCCGGATGGTGCCGCGCCAGTCCTTGGGGTCATACGTGGTCTGGTAGTAGCTGGAGGTGCTCGACAATGTGGCGGCGTTGGTGGTGCCGCCGCCCCCGGAGCCAGCCTTGGAAGTGATGTCGCTCAGGGCAGCGGCCAACGCCGAGTTCAGGCCTTCGCTGTCGGTCGCCTGGTAATACTTGCCTGCACCATAGCGGGCGGCGTCTGACAACATCGGGTTGGCGGCGGTAAAACCCACGGTATAGGTATTGAGGTATTGCCGGGGAAAATCCGTGGCGTTCCAGCTCTTGCCGGTGGCGTCGGTGCCGGTGGAGCGCATGTCGATGTCGAAGGCGAACTTGGCGATGTCGTCCAGGTACAGCGTGTCGCCCTCGCCATCACCATTGAGATCGTCGCCATCGTTGTTGATGCCATCCCAATTCGGCAAGCGGGCCAAGCCCAGCGGGTCGTTGGTGGGAAACGTCCGGTCATAGGTGGGCAAGCCATCGGTGATCACCACGCCGAAGTTTTTCTGGCAACGGTACTGGATCGGGCTGGTGTAGGTGGCGGGCGTTCCATTGTAGTAAGGCGCCATCCCCCTGAAATAACGGGTGACCTCGTAGTAGCTCTCGGCCAAGGGGGTATTGGCGACCGCACCCAGGCCGTTGATGGCGCTGATCAGCGCGCTGTAGTTGCTGTTGGCTTGGGTCTGGGTCACGCTGCCGCTGACCGGTGACAGATCGCTGATGGCGCGGGCGATGTAGCCCCCGGGGCCGGAGTTACTGCTGTTCGGCGGGTTGAAGGTGGCAAGACCAATGCGCAAGGCGCGGTTAGCGGCGACCAAGTCGTTGGAGACATCTCGTGCCACGTTGATTCGATAGTCGGTGGGAATCGTGCCGGTGGTGAAGTCGCGGCTTGAACCGTTGGCAAGAGTGACTAGATAAGATAAGTACTTAGCTGTGTAGCGGGTATTCTCGCCACCTACCGGATCGGGTAACCGCAGGCAAACCTGACCAAAGCCAGGTCGATAGAAGCCATACCAGCCATTTAAGCAGCCTCCACGAAACAGACTCGCAAGCAAGACATTCCCGTCGTCTGCCGCCAGGCTCCGCCTGTTGCTGCTACTGCAGCTTCTATCATCGGTGCATATTTCGATCGCAGGCCGCGCAAGATTCGGATCAAACCCCGCCGCCCAGATAATGTTGTTCATGCTCCCCGAATCATCGATCAGCAGCATCACGTTCGGCGTGACGGCGGCCGCACTCAGCAAGGGCGAATCCGAAGGCGTGAATGCATAGGCCGGCGCCGCCAGGTAAAGGCTGAGCAACGCCCCCCACAGCACCTGCCTCCAACTACCGCGCACCTCAGTACTTCGCATAAATGCTCTCCACCACGCTGCGCTGGTTATTCCCCACCACCGCCACCGCCGTGATCCGGTACAGCGTCGCCGAGGTATTGACCGGCACGTTGACCGCCGTGAGCGTCGTGCCGATGTTCTGCACACCATAAAACCCACCGGCGGCGGCAACCCAGAGCACCCCCGACGACGAATTGCGCCCCGCCCCGGTCAGCGTCGCCGACTCGGCCGGCGGCGCGCACTGGGTCGTGGTGGTACACACCGGCAATGAATAGGTTTCGACCTGCACCGCGCTCTCACCCACCCTCAGCGCCGCCTCGGCCACCTGGAACGACTGGTTGCGCTGCATGACGCTGCTGGTCATCTTTTCCTGGAGGGTGGCGCTCTGCATCGATGACAGACCGATCAGCGTCAGCAGCAACAGGAAGACCAGGCTGACCAGCAATGCCATGCCCCGCTGGCGGTGCACCTGCCCCATCGAAGTCATCTCCTTCATAGCAACCGGTTGCGCAAGGCGGCAACCACATTGAAGGTCTGCTCGCGCACTGCGTTCCTCGGATCAAAAAGCGTCAGGGTCAGGCGCACGCTGCGGATCAGTGCCGGGTCAGGCGGATTGCTGCTGTAGCTGGAGGCCGCGATGTCCGTCGAGCTGCCGGCGACGCCGAATGTCACGTTGAACGTGCGGACGTTATCCACCAGCACTGCCATGGTCGGGTTGGCTGGACCGCCGGCTGTCTGGACGCCCATCAGTAACTGGTTATTGCTGAAGCTGTAGACCAAGCGCCGGATCGGGAACGCCATCTGTCCTGCCGCCGGCGCCCTGATCCCGGTGTAGGCAGTGGCCGAGGTCCGACAATCGGAAACGACGGTCCAGGTCGGCGCCCCACCACCGCCACCGACATCCGCCGTGACCAGGGTCAGCTTCAGGTTGGCGTTGTCCCAGCGGATCGGCGTGATCTGGCTGGCATTGAAATCCCCGGCCGAGGACGCATCGGTGATGCTTCCCAGGCAACCGAACATGCCCACCATACGAATCTCCTGGACCATTTTGCTCAGGACAAAGCGGGCGTCCTCCTGCATCACTGCGGCCGCACTTTGGCTGATGTAGGTGTTCTTGGCGGCGATGAAAATCTGCACGACACCCAGGATGACGATCAGGCTGAGCACCAGGGCAATCATCAATTCAATCAGGCCGAATCCCCGGCAACGCCTGTTCATGGCGGCGTCCCCGGCGGATCGACGGCGACGCGGCTGGTCAGTACGAAGCTGCGCCGCGCCTCGGCCGCGTTGGTGGTGTTGGCGGCCCGGGTGTCGTCCCAGGAAATGGTGATGGTGTAGACCCGCTGGTTCAGGGCGATGGTGCCAGTGGCCGTGGCACCGCCGAAGGCAATGATGTTGGTCTTGAAATCGTAGAGGTCCTGGTCCCGGGCCACGTTGAGGTTCGGCGAGCTGGGCGGTGTGACGGTGTAGTCGGCGCCGGAGTTGGCGCGTATGCGGTCCAGCAGGTCGTAGGCGATGAAGCTGGCCTGGCTGGTCATGCGCGAACTGTCGGTATACTTGAGCGCATTGAGCTGGATCATCGCCGCCCCCAGCAAGCCGACGCCGAGAATCAGCACCGCCACCAGCACCTCGATCAGCGTCATGCCCTCCTGTGCCCTTTTACTGCAATCCTTCATCCGCAACTTCCGCCCAATACGATTCTTCCATTGAGGCAAACACTCAGCGTCCTGCTCTGCGCCCCTCGTACATAATTGAAGCTCACCGGCGTGGCCGGTGCCGATAGCCCACCGAGGTTGTTGAAATCGATGTTGTTCACCTCTGAGGTTAGCGCCAGAGTCGCGCCACTGCTCATCGCTGGAACAACCCGCAATACATTGGCCGGCGTGCCAGTACTGTCATACACCGTCAGTTCGCCGCTCCAGACGCTGCCCTCGGCCGTGGGGCGGATGCGCGTGGTGATACCACGGTCGATCGCCTCCAGCCGGGCAAAGTTCAGCGCCCGACGCAAGTCGTCAACCTCGGTGTCGGCCTTGGTGCTCTGCAGCGCGCCAGTGAATGACGGCACCGCCATGGTAATCAGGATCAGCAGCACGCCAAGGGCCACCAGCACCTCGATCAGCGTGAAACCTTTTGTACGAAGATCCATCGGTGCCCTCCGTTGCCGTCGGCTATACCTGCTTGTACACGCTAGAACAAACCATCGCCGTGTGCTCAATAGTGCCCATTGTGGCAATGGGGTTTGCCCTCGCCACAATGGGCCATTAATCCTGAATCCGCTTCACATTCTCCAGGGAGGAGATGCCATGCACCAACAGGGCTTCAGCCTGATCGAGCTGCTCATGGGACTGGCGATTGCGGCAATTGTTCTGCCGTGGGTCGGCGCCAGCTATACCGCGCTGGTCGAATCCACCGAGCGCAAAGATGCCGCGCAGTGGCTGGCCAGGGGTCTGCGTAGCGCCCGCAGCGAAGCCATCGCCCGCAACCAGACCGTCGTGATCAGGGGAATAGACAACGATTGGGGCCAAGGCTGGCGGATTACGCTGGACGACAAAGAGAAAACGCTGCTGATGGAGCACAGCGGTCACGCCAGAGTGATTGGCAACTGGCCGGTGAAGCGTTCGGTGAGGTTCGGCAGCCAAGGTGAAGCGTTATTGCCCAGCGGCGCATTCCAGGCCGGCACGCTGCATGTCTGCGCCAAACGCGAGCCGGTCAGTCATCATCAGGTGGCGCTGGCACGTACCGGCCGCATTAGCCTGCGCAGTGAAAAAACTGAACAGGCATTGTGCGAAAAAGGCTTAAAGCAGGGAGCGAACGCGTAGTTCCTTGGGCATGGAGAAAGTGATGTTCTCCTCGCGCCCGGCCAACTCATCGGCCCCCGTTGCGCCCCAGGCTTGCAGTTGCTGGATCACGCCGCGCACCAGCACTTCCGGAGCCGAAGCACCAGCGGTGATGCCGATACGCTCGACACCTTCAAACCAGCTGCGTTGCATGTCCTCGGCACCGTCGATCAGGTAAGCGGGCGTGGACATGCGCTCGGCCAACTCCCGCAGGCGGTTGGAGTTGGAACTGTTCGGGCTGCCGACCACCAGCACCACATCGCATTCGTTGGCCAGTTGCTTGACCGCATCCTGACGGTTCTGGGTGGCGTAGCAGATGTCATCCTTGCGCGGGCCGCCGATGGCTGGAAAACGCGCGCGCAGGGCATCGATCACACGGCTGGTGTCGTCCATGGACAGGGTCGTCTGGGTCACGAAAGCCAGGCTATCGGGGTTGCGTACGTGCAAGGCCGCAACGTCATCCTCGTCTTCGACCAGGTAGATCGCACCGCCGTTGCTGGCATCGTATTGGCCCATGGTGCCTTCGACTTCCGGGTGGCCTTCATGGCCGATCAGGATGCACTCGCGACCGTCACGGCTGTAGCGCGCCACTTCGATGTGCACCTTGGTCACCAACGGGCACGTCGCGTCGAATACCTTCAGGCCCCGGCCGGCGGCTTCGCTGCGCACGGCCTGGGAAACCCCGTGGGCACTGAAGATCACGATGACGTCGTCCGGCACCTGGTCCAGTTCCTCGACGAAAATGGCCCCGCGGCTGCGCAGGTCCTCGACGACGAATTTGTTGTGGACCACTTCGTGGCGCACGTAGATCGGCGGCCCGAAGACTTCCAGGGCGCGGTTGACGATTTCGATCGCCCGGTCCACACCGGCGCAGAAGCCACGGGGGTTGGCGAGTTTGATTTGCATGCTGTGCCTCGTGTCTTGCGCGCAAGAAATTGAATGCTTGCCTGTTGATCGAGCGAAAGGCCCGAAAACAAGGAAATCCCATGTGGGAGCGAGCTTGCTCGCGATGGCGGCGAGTCAGTCACCCCTGTATTGGAAGTGGCTCCGTCATCGCGAGCAAGCTCGCTCCCACAGTGAATCGGTTGGCAGCAGGAACTGCCTGTTAAATCTCAAACCGCCTTGACCTCAAGGATTTCCACTTCGAAGCTCAAGGTCTTGCCCGCCAGCGGATGGTTGAAGTCCACGGTCACCTGGGCGTCATCGAACGCCTTCACTACACCCGGCAGCTCGGTATTGGCCGCGTCGTTGAAGATCACCAGCAGGCCCTCGGACAGCTCCATGTCCTGGAACTGGGAGCGTGGCATGGTCTGCACGTTTTGCGGGTTGGGCTGACCAAAGGCGTTTTCCGGTGACACGACCACGGTGCGCTTGTCGCCGGCCTTGAAACCGAGGATCGCCGCTTCGAAGCCTGGCAGCAGGTTGCCATCACCGACCTTGAACACCGCCGGGGCCTTGTCGAAAGTGCTGTCGACGGTGTCGCCGTTCTCCAGGTGCAGGGCGAAGTGAAGCTTCACTTCGGTGTTTTGAGCGATACGCTGCTCAGTCATGGACGGCTTCTCCGGTCTTCTTGCTCTTGAACATGTCCAGGGCGAGCATCACGGCGCCCACGCTGATGGCACTGTCGGCAAAGTTGAACGCCGGGAAGTACCAGCGGTTCTGCCAATGCACCAGGATGAAATCGATGACGTGGCCCAAGGCGATGCGGTCATAGAGATTGCCCAACGCCCCCCCCAACACCAAGGCCAGCGCCACGGCCAGCCAGGTCTCATTGCGCCCCAGGCGCTTGAGCCAGACCACCAGCACGGCACTGACCACGACGGCAATCAGGGCGAATAGCCAGCGCTGCCAGCCGGAACTGTCGGCCAGGAAACTGAACGCCGCCCCGGTGTTGTAGGCCAGGGTCCAGCTGAAGTAATCAGGGATGATCACGATCTGCTGGTACAGGGTCAACGAGCTTTCAAAGTAGAACTTGCTGGCCTGGTCGATGACCAGTACCAGCACGCTCAACCAGAGCCAGCCCAGCCGTCCGAAACGGCCCGCTGCGTTAGGCATAGTGGCGAACCTCGCCAGCACCGCTGATGTTGTCGACACAACGCCCGCAGATTTCCGGATGCTCCGGGTTCACGCCGACGTCTTCGCGGCAGTGCCAGCAACGGGCGCACTTGGTGTGGTTCGACTTGACGATCTTCAGCTTCAGGCCGCTGACTTCGGTGGTCACCGCATCGGCTGGCGCCTGCACCAACGGCGCGACACTGGCAGTGGAGGTGATCAGCACGAAGCGCAGCTCGTTGCCCAGCTTGGCCAGGTCGCCGCTAAGGGCTTCTTCAGCGTAGAGGGTCACTTCGGCCTGCAGGTTGCCACCAACGGCCTTGGCCGCGCGCTGGATCTCCATTTCCTTGTTGACCGCGGTCTTGACCGCCATGATCCGGTCCCAATAGGCACGGTCCAGTTCGAAGCCCTGGGGCAATTCGGTCAGGCCTTCGTACCAGGTGTTGAGCATCACCGACTCGTTGCGCTCGCCCGGCAGGTATTGCCACAGCTCGTCGGCGGTGAACGCCAGGATCGGCGCGATCCAGCGCACCAGCGCTTCGCTGATGTGGAACAGCGCGGTCTGGCACGAACGACGGGCCTTGCTGTTGGCGCCGGTGGTGTACTGGCGGTCCTTGATGATGTCGAGGTAGAAACCACCGAGCTCCTGCACGCAGAAGTTGTGGATCTTGGAGTAGACATTCCAGAAACGGTATTCGCCGTAGTGCTCCTGCAATTCGCGTTGCAGCAACAGGGTACGGTCCACGGCCCAACGGTCCAGCGCGAGCATTTCCTCGGCCGGCAGCAGGTCGGTGGCCGGGTTGAAGCCGGTCAGGTTCGAGAGCAGGAAGCGCGCGGTGTTACGGATCCGCCGGTAGGCGTCCGCACTGCGCTGCAGGATCTGCTCGGAAACGGCCATCTCGCCGGAGTAGTCGGTGGAGGCCACCCACAGGCGCATGATGTCGGCGCCCAGGGTATCGTTGACCTTCTGCGGCGCGATCACGTTGCCCAGGGACTTGGACATCTTGCGGCCGGACTCGTCGACGGTGAAGCCGTGGGTCAGCAGCTCGCGGTACGGCGCGTGGTTGTCGATGGCGCAACCGGTCAGCAACGACGAGTGGAACCAGCCACGGTGCTGGTCCGAACCTTCCAGATACAGGTCGGCGCGCGGGCCGCTCTCGTGGCCCATCGGGTGCGAACCGCGCAGCACATGCCAGTGGGTGGTGCCGGAGTCGAACCAGACGTCCAGGGTGTCGCTGATCTTGTCGTACAGCGGCGCTTCGTCACCCAGCAGCTCAGCGGCGTCGAGCTTGAACCAGGCTTCGATGCCTTCGGCTTCGACGCGCTTGGCCACGGCTTCCATCAGTTCGACGGTGCGCGGGTGCAACTCGCCGCTTTCCTTGTTCAGGAAGAACGGGATCGGCACGCCCCAGTTGCGCTGGCGGGAGATGCACCAGTCCGGACGGTTGGCGATCATCGAGTGCAGACGCGCCTGGCCCCAGGCCGGTACGAACTGGGTCTCTTCGATGGCCTTGAGCGAACGCTGGCGCAGGGTGTCGCCGCTGGTGGGCTGCTTGTCCATGCCGATGAACCACTGCGCGGTGGCGCGGTAGATCAGCGGGGTCTTGTGGCGCCAGCAGTGCATGTAGCTGTGTTCGATGACGGTGGTGTGCAGCAGCGCGCCGACTTCGCTCAGCTTGTCGACGATGACCGGGTTGGCTTTCCAGATGAACTGGCCGCCGAAGAACTCCAGCGACGGCGCGTACACGCCATTGCTCTGCACCGGGTTGAGGATGTCGTCGTTGACCATGCCGTACTTCTTGCAGGTCACGAAGTCGTCGACGCCATAGGCCGGCGCGGAGTGAACCACGCCAGTGCCTGCGCCCAGTTCCACGTAGTCGGCCAGGTACACCGGCGACAGGCGGTCATAGAACGGATGACGGAAATTGATCAGTTCCAGCGCCGAACCCGGGGCGGTGGCAACCACCGAACCTTCGAGGTTGTAGCGGGCCAGGCAGGCTTCGACCAGTTCTTCGGCCAGCACCAGCAGTTTGTCGCCAACGTCCACCAGGGCGTAGGTGAATTCCGGGTGGACGTTCAGCGCCTGGTTGGCCGGGATGGTCCACGGGGTGGTGGTCCAGATCACGATCGACGCTGGCTTGGCCAGCTTGCCCAGGCCGAACGCGGCGGCGAGCTTGTCTTCATCGGCGATCGGGAACGCGACGTCGATGGTCGAGGACTTCTTGTTCTCGTACTCGACTTCCGCCTCGGCCAGGGCCGAACCGCAATCGAAGCACCAGTTCACTGGCTTGAGGCCCTTGAACACGAAACCACCCTCGACGATTTTCGCCAGGGCACGGATTTCGCCGGCTTCGTTCTTGAAGTCCATGGTCTTGTACGGGTTGGCAAAGTCGCCCAGCACGCCGAGGCGAATGAATTCGGACTTCTGCCCTTCGATCTGCTCGGTGGCGTAGGCACGGCACAGCTCGCGGGTCTTGTCCGCGCCCAGGTTCTTGCCATGGGTCACTTCGACCTTGTGCTCGATCGGCAGGCCATGGCAGTCCCAGCCCGGGACATACGGCGCATCAAAACCCGACAGGGTCTTGGAGCGGATGATCATGTCCTTGAGAATCTTGTTCAGCGCGTGACCGATGTGGATGGTGCCGTTGGCGTACGGAGGGCCGTCGTGCAGGACGAACTTCGGACGATCCTTGCCAATTTCGCGCAACTTTCCGTACAGGCCAATGCTGTCCCAACGCTGCAGAATCTGTGGTTCGCGCTGAGGCAGGCCGGCCTTCATTGGGAAGGCGGTGTCCGGAAGGTTTAGCGTGGCTTTATAGTCGGTCATTTAAGGCTCTTCATTAGCGATTGGCGCTGGTTGCGACAAGGGCACGGGCGGCGGCGATATCTGCATGGATCGCCGTCTTGAGCGCCTCCAGAGAGGCAAAACGCTGCTCTTCACGCAGCTTATGGTGGAAAACCACCGTCAAACGCCGGTCATACAGATCGCCGGCAAAATCCAGAACATGTACTTCAAGATGGGCCTTGCCATCGCCCTGGACCGTGGGGCGCACGCCGATGTTGGCGACGCCGGGCCAGGTCTTGCCGTCGATCTCGACACTCACCAGGAACACCCCGGTCAGCGGCACACGACGACGCTTGAGTTGCACGTTGGCCGTCGGCGTGCCCAATTGGCGCGCCAACTTCTGTCCGTGCAGGATCCGCCCGGCAATCCGGTACGGCCGGCCGAGCAAGCGCTCGGCCAATTCGAAATCGGCCGCCGCCAGGGCATTGCGGACCTGGGTACTGCTGACGCGCAGGCCATCCATCTCGACGGTCTGCGCCGCTTCGACGGTGAACCCCTGGGCGATACCGGCCTGTTGCAGGTAATCGAAATCCCCGGACCGATCACAGCCGAAACGGAAATCATCGCCGACTTCCAGATGCTTCACATCGAGACCGTCCACCAGGATGGTATCGACGAATTCGGCGGCACTGAGCTTGCTCAGGCGCTGGTTGAAGGCCAGGCACAGGACCCGGTCGACACCTTCGGCGGCCAGCAGTTGCAGTTTGTCCCGCAACCGGGCCAGACGGGCCGGGGCGGTGTCCGGGGCGAAAAACTCCCGTGGCTGCGGCTCGAAAATCACCACGCAGCTGGGCACGCCCAACTCCAGCGCACGCTCGCGCAGTCGCGCCAGGATAGCCTGGTGGCCACGGTGAACACCGTCAAAGTTGCCAATAGTGGCGACACAGCCCCGATGCTGGGGGCGCAGGTTGTGGAGGCCTCGAACCAGCTGCATAACGCGCTTCTTGCTCATAAAGTGGCCGATTATAACCACACCCGGCGGCCGACGACAGGCAACACCGCACCCCAAAGTGATCGAACCGACAAAACCGCTGCCCGGCCCGGGATTATCGAGGGCTCGCCCTCAGCTCAAGGCCTTGCGATTGAAGTCACGCAGGCGGAAGCCCATCAGCAGCAACATGCCGAAATACGCCACCACACCGGCAACCACCAGCACACCCAGGCGCAGGAAACGCGCGAGCATCTGCCCTTCGCCCCAGGCCGGCATGAAATGCATCGCCCCCAGCAGGACCGCCGACATCACGGCCACGGCCACCAGCAGCTTGAGGCCGAACCTGCCCCAGCCCGGCTGCGGCTGATACATCTTTTGCTTGCGCAGTTGATAAAACAGCAGCCCAGCGTTGAGGCAAGCGCCGGCACTGATCGCCAGGGCCAGGCCGGCATGGGCCAACGGACCGATCAGCAACAGGTTGAACAACTGGGTCATCACCAGGGTGAAAATGGCGATCTTCACTGGCGTGCGAATGTTCTGCTGGGCGTAGAACCCTGGCGCCAGCACCTTGATCACGATGATCCCGAGCAAACCCACCGAGTAAGCGATCAGCGCACGCTGGGTCATCGAGGCGTCGAACGCATTGAACTGGCCGTACTGGAACAACGAGACGGTCAACGGCTCGGCCAGGATCCCCAGCGCCAGGGAACATGGCAGCACCAGCACAAAACACAGGCGCAGGCCCCAATCGAGAATTCGCGAGTATTCGTGGCGGTCCTGGCTGGCGTAGGTCTTGGCCAGGGTGGGCAGCAGGATCGTGCCCAGGGCCACGCCCAGCACGCCGGACGGCAACTCCATCAAGCGGTCGGCGTAGTACATCCACGACACCGAGCCGGCCACCAGGAACGAGGCAAAGATAGTGTTGATGATCAGGGAAATCTGGCTCACCGACACCCCGAGGATCGCCGGGAGCATCTGCTTCATCACCCGCCACACGCCGCTGTCGCGCAGGTTCAGCCGCGGCAGCACCAGCATGCCGATCTTTTTCAGGTGCGGCAGTTGATAGAGCAGTTGCAACAGGCCACCCACCAGCACCGCCCAGCCCAGGGCCATCACCGGTGGGTCGAAGTACGGTGTCAGGAACACGGCGAAGACGATCATGCTGACGTTGAGCAAGGTCGGCACAAAGGCCGGCACGGAAAAGCGGTTCCAGGTGTTGAGGATCGCCCCGGCCAGGGACGACAGGGAAATCAGCAATATATAAGGAAAGGTCACCCGCAGCAGGTCCGCGGTGAGCTGGAATTTTTCCGGGGTGTCGGTGAAGCCCGGCGCCGTGGCCCAGATCACCCAGGGTGCGGCGAGCATGCCGGCGGCTGTGACCAGTGCCAGCACCAAGGTCAGCAGACCGGTGACGTAGGCAATGAATGTGCGGGTTGCCTCATCACCTTTCTGGCTTTTATATTCCGCCAGGATCGGCACGAAGGCCTGGGAAAAGGCGCCTTCGGCGAAGATCCGCCGCAGCAGGTTGGGCAGCTTGAAGGCGATGAAGAAGGCGTCCGTCGCCATCCCGGCGCCGAATATCCGTGCGATCAGCGTATCGCGAACGAACCCCAGGATGCGGGAAAGCATCGTGATAGAGCTGACGGCGGCCAACGATTTGAGCAGATTCATGAAAAGAGTTTTTGCCTGTCGATAAACAGCAGGCGAACAACGCGCCCACTTGTGCGATACTCCGCGCCGCTAAACAGTGCAGAGCCAAAGCCCGCGAGTTTACAGGTCGCACGCCGGAAAGAAATCCTTCGGTGCGCAGCACCTGCCATTCAGCGGAACGCGTCACCCGCCCTTGACAAGACTTCAACTCATCGGCATGATTCGCGGCCTATTTTGTTTGCTATTTCCCAAAAAGTCTTTCGAGGAGCTCGACGGTGGCCAACACACCTTCCGCCAAAAAACGTGCAAAACAGGCTGAGAAGCGTCGCAGCCACAACGCCAGCCTGCGTTCCATGGTCCGTACCTACATCAAGAACGTAGTCAAGGCCATCGACGCAAAAGACGCTGAAAAAGCTCAAGCTGCTTACGTTCTGGCTGTGCCAGTTATCGACCGTATGGCCGATAAAGGCATCATCCACAAGAACAAGGCCGCTCGCCATAAGAGCCGCCTGAATGGCCACGTAAAGGCCCTGAACGTTGCCGCTGCTGCCTAAGCGACGCGCTCGTTAAAAAACCGACCTCAGGGTCGGTTTTTTATTGCCCGACATTCTTCATTCAGAACATTGTGGGAGCGAGCTTGCTCGCGATGGCGGAGCATCAGACAAATCGTTGTTACTGACGTACCGCCATCGCGAGCAAGCTCGCTCCCACAGGGCTATATGTTGCTTATTGAGCGCGAGCCCACGGCAAGATCGGAATCGCCGTCACCGCATTCTGCGGGCTGCCCTCGATCACGCGGTCGCTGTAGACCAGGTACACCAGCGTATTGCGCTTCTTGTCGAGAAAGCGCACCACTTGCATGGTCTTGAACACCAGCGAAGTGCGCTCGCGGAACACCTCCTCGCCATCCTTGAGCTCACCCTTGAAGCTGATGGGCCCGACCTGGCGACAGGCGATGGACGCCTCGGCGCGATCCTCGGCCAGGCCCAGGCCGCCTTTGACACCGCCGGTCTTGGCCCGCGACAGGTAACAGGTCACGCCCTCCACCTTGGGATCATCGAATGCCTCGACCACGATCCGGTCGTTCGGCCCGACAAACTTGAACACCGTCGACACCTGGCCAATTTCCTCGGCCGACGCCAGCAGCGGCACCGCCAGCAGCAAGCCGATCAATCCTTTTGCCAAACCCATGATTTTTCCTTAGACGAGGATCAGGTTGTCACGGTGGACCAGTTCAGGCTCCGCCATGTAACCCAACAGACCGACAATCGCATCAGACGATTGACCGATGATTTTCTGCGCTTCCAGGGCGCTGTAGTTGGCCAGGCCACGGGCGATCTCGCGACCATCCGGCGCCACGCACACGACCATTTCGCCGCGACGGAAACTGCCTTGGACCAGCTTCACCCCCACCGGCAGCAGGCTTTTGTTGCCTTGGGACAACGCCGCCACGGCGCCCGCATCCAGCACCAGCGTGCCACGGGTTTGTAGGTGCCCGGCCAGCCATTGCTTGCGCGCCGCCAGCATGCCGCGCTCAGGGGACAGCAAAGTGCCGATGCGCTCGCCCGCCTTCAGACGATCCAGCACCCGCTCCAGCCGACCGCCGACGATGATGGTGTGAGCCCCGGAGCGCGCCGCCAGACGTGCCGCACGCAGCTTGGTCTGCATGCCCCCACGCCCCAGCGCACCGCCCGTGCCACCCGCCACCGCATCCAGCGCAGGGTCGTCGGCACGGGCTTCGTAGATCAGCTTGGCATCGGGGTTATTGCGCGGATCGGCGTCGAACATGCCGTCGCGATCCGTGAGGATCACCAACAGGTCCGCCTCCACCAGGTTCGCCACCAACGCGGCCAGGGTGTCGTTATCGCCGAAACGGATCTCGTCGGTGACCACCGTGTCGTTCTCGTTGATCACCGGGATGACCTTCAGCTCCACCAGCGCCCGCAAGGTACTGCGGGCATTGAGGTAGCGCTTGCGGTCGGACAGGTCGTCGTGGGTCAGCAGGATCTGCGCCGTATGGCGACCGTGCTCGGCAAAGCTCGACTCCCAAGCCTGCACCAGGCCCATCTGGCCGATAGCGGCGGCGGCCTGCAGCTCATGCATCGCGCTGGGTCGCGACGTCCAGCCCAAACGGCTCATACCGGCCGCCACAGCCCCCGAAGAGACCAACACCAACTCGACGCCAGCCTCATGCAAGGCCACCATCTGCTCGACCCACACCGCCATTGCCTGGCGATCCAGCCCCTTGCCATCCGCCGTCAGCAGTGCGCTACCGATCTTCACGACCCAGCGCCGCGCACCCGTCACCTTGCTCCGCATCATCTTCAACCTTTGCCAGCGAACGGCGCGACCCAGCGCCGCCCATGGGATTATTCGTATTTGCGTTTTACAGATACCAAAACGCCGCTCGAATGAGCGGCGCCTTGGGAACCGGCTTGCCGGCGATGATAACACTGCGCTGAAACACTTGAACCTGCGGGAGCGAGCTTGCTCACGATAGCGGCGTGTCAGCTAATGACCATGTCAACTGACAGACCGCTTTCGCGAGCAAGCTCGCTCCCACAGGTCCTGGCTTCACGCCAGCACAAGATCAGTCACGAACGTAGATGATTTCCGGACCGTCTTCGTCATCCACATCTTCTTCGTCCCAATCGTCGTCACCGATGTCATGGACCGACTTGACACCACTGCGACGCAGGGCGCGCTGGTCATCCAGCGCCTGCAACTGGGCACGGGCCTCGTCTTCGATGCGCTGGTCGAGCTCGGCCAGCTCTTCCTTGTAGGCCGGATCGTTGGCCAGGCGGTCGGCGCGATCTTCCAGGTAACGCATGATGTCGTGGCACAGGCGCTCGGTGCCTTCTTTGGCGATGGCCGAGATCACATAGACCGGACCTTCCCACTCCAGGCGGTCGACGATTTCCTTGACCCGCTCCTCATGTTCTTCTTCGAGGATCTGGTCGCACTTGTTCAGCACCAGCCAACGATCACGCTCGGCCAGGGCCGGGCTGAACTTGGTCAGCTCGTTGACGATGACTTCGGCGGCATCGGCGGCGTCGGTTTCATCCAGCGGCGCCATGTCGACGAGGTGCAGCAACAGGCGGGTACGGGACAAGTGCTTGAGGAAACGAATCCCCAGGCCCGCGCCCTCGGAAGCCCCTTCGATCAGCCCCGGAATGTCGGCGATCACGAAACTCTTCCAGCGGTCGACGCTGACCACGCCCAGGTTCGGCACCAGGGTGGTGAACGGGTAATCGGCCACTTTTGGCTTGGCCGCCGACACCGAGCGAATGAAGGTACTTTTACCGGCGTTCGGCAGGCCCAGCAGGCCCACGTCGGCCAACACTTTCATTTCCAGCTTCAGGTCACGCTGCTCGCCGGGCTTGCCTGGCGTGGTCTGGCGCGGCGCACGGTTGGTGCTGGATTTGAAACGGGTATTGCCCAGGCCGTGCCAGCCGCCATGGGCGACCAGCAGACGCTGGCCGGCCTTGGTCAGGTCGCCAATCACTTCCTGGGTGGCCGAATCGATCACCGTGGTGCCGACTGGCACGCGCAGGATCAGGTCTTCGCCCTTCTTGCCGGTGCAGTCGGTGCTGCCGCCGTTGGAGCCACGCTCGGCATCGAAGTGCCGGGTGTAACGGTAGTCCACCAGGGTGTTGAGGTTTTCGTCAGCGAGCATGTAGATCGAGCCGCCATCCCCCCCGTCACCGCCGTTCGGACCACCGTTTTCAATGAATTTTTCCCGACGGAAACTCATGCAACCATTGCCGCCGTCGCCGGCCTTCACTCGAATCGATACTTCATCAACAAACTTCATGACACACGCCTCTCGCCATACGGACGAGCCAAAAAAACAAGACATAAGACTCTTGCAAAAATGAGCGCAGCGACCTGATGACACGCCCCAACCGCAGCGCCGACAGCCCATACAAACAGTTTTGCAAGAGACTCACCCCACAAACGAAAAAGCCCCGTCGCAAGACAGGGCTTTTCCAGCGGTCTCGCAATTAAGCTGCGATAACGCTTACGTAACGACGACCGAAGGCGCCTTTTACTTCGAACTTGATCACGCCTTCGACTTTAGCGAAGAGGGTGTGATCCTTACCCATGCCCACGCCGTAGCCAGCGTGGAATTGGGTGCCGCGCTGACGCACGATGATGTTGCCTGCTTTGATAGCCTGGCCGCCATACATCTTCACGCCAAGGCGTTTGGCTTCTGAGTCGCGACCGTTACGGGTACTACCACCAGCTTTTTTGTGTGCCATGAGTTCAATTCTCCTAGTGAGGAATTAGGCTGAAATTAAGCCTGAATACCGGTGATTTTGATCTCGGTGTACCACTGGCGGTGGCCCATGCGCTTCATGTGGTGCTTACGACGACGGAACTTGATGATACGGACTTTATCGTGACGACCTTGGGAGATCACTTCAGCCACAACGGTAGCGCCAGCAACGACTGGAGCGCCGATATTCACGTCATCGCCATTGGCGACCAACAGAACGCGATCAAAAGTCACGGATTCGCCGGTAGCGATTTCCAGTTTTTCGATCTTCAGGTATTCACCTGGGGCGACCTTGTATTGCTTGCCACCAGTAACAATTACTGCGTACGACATGGTATTTCTCCGATAATCCTGCTCACCCAGCGCTTTATAAGAAGAGGTATTGGCTGGCATGGCTGCATGGGCTGGAAGGCCCGGATGCAATTGCGTAAGGCAGGTGCTGCCCAGGAAGTTCAGGGTGCGCGATTGTACGCAAGCTGTTCGAGCCTTGCAAGTAGCCGTCCATCGTGCCTTGACAGGCCTGGGTGGGGGTCCTAGCATGCCGCGCAACCCTTCTGGAGCACCTGTCGCTGATGCAACCCCAAGCTTTCTACCGCGCGGTGGCGGACGATTTTAGCGCCGTCGACGGCATCATCAAGAAGCAGCTGACTTCCCGCGTGCCTCTGGTATCGAAAATCGGCGACTACATCACTTCGGCGGGCGGTAAACGCCTACGTCCTTTATTGGTGCTGCTGTGCGGCAAGGCCCTGGGTCGTGAAGGCGACGACATGCGCCTGCTGGCCGCCACCATCGAATTCCTGCACACCGCGACCCTGCTGCACGACGACGTGGTCGACATGTCCGGCATGCGCCGTGGCCGTTCGACCGCCAACGCCATGTGGGGCAACGCCCCGAGCGTGCTGGTGGGCGACTTCCTGTATTCGCGCTCGTTCGAAATGATGGTCGAGCTGGGCTCGATGCCGGTGATGAAGATCCTGTCCCAGGCCACACGCATCATCGCCGAAGGCGAAGTGCTGCAGTTGTCCAAGGTACGCGATGCCAGCACCACGGAAGAGACCTACATGGAAGTCATCCGCGGCAAGACCGCGATGCTCTTCGAGGCCTCGACCCACAGCGCCGCTGCCCTGGCCGGCGCCAGCGCCGAGCAGAGCGAAGCGCTGCGCACGTTCGGCGACCACCTGGGCGTGGCCTTCCAGTTGGTGGACGACCTGCTCGATTACAAGGGCGATGCCGAGACCCTGGGCAAGAACGTCGGTGACGACCTGGCCGAAGGCAAGCCGACCCTGCCGCTGATCTACACCATGCGCGAAGGCACGCCAGAGCAGGCGGCGCTGGTACGCCAGGCGATCCAGAAAGGCGGGATCGAAGACCTGGAAAGCATTCGTATCGCGGTCGAAGCTTCCGGCTCGCTGGAGTACACCGCGAAACTGGCCCGGGATTACGTGGCCCGCGCGATCAAATGCCTCGACGCCCTGCCGCCCAGCGAATACCGCGATGCGCTGGTGGAATTGAGCGAGTTTGCGGTGGCCCGTACTCACTGATTGCATAGAAACCTGTGGGAGCAGGGGATTTCACCGCCCTGCCCTTTGCGGCCTAAAACCCTATATAATGTGCGCCCTTTTGCCCTCCTGATACCCAAGGAACCTTAGTGAGCACGTTGCCTCCCTGCCCGAAATGCAATTCCGAATACACCTACGAAGATGGCACCCAGCTGGTCTGCCCGGAGTGTGCCCACGAATGGTCCGCCAGCGGCGAAGCTGAAGCGGCGTCCGACGACACCGTGAAGAAAGATTCGGTCGGCAATGTCTTGCAGGACGGCGACACCATCACCGTGATCAAGGACCTCAAGGTCAAGGGCACCTCGCTGGTGGTCAAGGTCGGCACCAAGGTCAAGAACATCCGCCTGTGCGATGGCGACCACGATATCGATTGCAAGATCGACGGCATCGGCCCGATGAAACTCAAATCCGAGTTCGTCAGAAAAGTCTGATTCGGCTGCATTCCATCCCATGCCCCGCGTGTGGGATGGAGCTTCATCCTCCCCGCTTGAGCCGCATTTCCCGGGCATTAGCCAGGTGCCAGCCGCCTTGAGCTAGCACAACCCACCGTCAGAAAAACAATCGCAACGCCAATAGAGACTTGCTATTTAGCGAATAAGAATTATTCTCATCGAATCCATCAAGGAGATGAGAACCATGACTTATTTGATCGATGCTTGGCTGGACCGCCCACACCCCTACCTCAGGATCCTACATCGGGAAACCGGGGAAGTCTGTGCGGTACTTGAAGAAGAAGCCTTGAACGAGCTGCAGGACCAAGGAGACCTGGACCTCAACAGCCTCAATTCCAGTGAACCGCTGGTGCTCAAGGAGCTGGTGCGTAATCTGTTCCTGTTCTGCTATGCCCGGGCGTTGCGCCCTACGGGTGATTTCAGCGGCAGATTCCACGGATGAAGCAGGCAAACCCTGTGGGAGCGAGCTTGCTCGCGATGGCGGCGTATCAGTTGACAAGATGTCGCCTGACCCTCCGCTTTCGCGAGCAAGCTCGCTCCCACAAGAGCTTGTTCAAGCATTAATGCCTTACAGCACGTCCAGCAACTCGACGTCGAACACCAATACGCTATGCGGCGGAATGCTGCCAACGCCTTGAGCGCCGTAAGCCAGTTCGCTCGGCACGTACAGGCGCCATTTGCTGCCGGCATTCATCAGTTGCAGTGCTTCGGTCCAGCCTGGGATCACGCCGCCTACCGGGAATTCGGCTGGTTGGCCACGATCGTAGGAGCTGTCGAACACAGTGCCGTCGATCAGGGTGCCGTGGTAGTGGGTACGCACCTGGTCTTCGCGGGTCGGCTTGGCGCCTTCACCCTGGGTCAGCACTTCGAACTGCAGGCCGGAAGCCAGGGTAGTGATGCCTTCACGCTTGGCGTTTTCCGCCAGGAATGCACGGCCTTCGCCAGCAGCGGCTTCAGCCTTGGCAGCGGCTTCGGCTTGCATGATTTCACGAATGACCTTGAAGCTGGCGGACATCTCGTCCTGGCCCACGCGGCTTGGCTTGCCGGCGAACGCGTCGGTCAGGCCGGCCAGGATCGCGTCCAGGCTGACACCCGGTGGCGGGTTGTCGCGCAGTTGGTCGCCCAACTGACGGCCAATGCCGTAGCTGACGCGGGTTTCGTCGGTGGACAGGTTAACTTCGGACATGATGCTGCTCCGCTGTGCGGACGGCTCGAGAGTGGCCGTGCGTGACACAGCGCCTCCCGGAGCGCCCGGAACCAAAAGGGCGAGCAGACTAGCACAGATGCCACGGCGGGTGACGAGCCTCCACGTCAAAGCAACCCGCCAGAAACGACAACGCCAGCCTGCAGTTCGCCAGGCGGGCGTTGCGCCAGCGCGAGGAACGGGCCTCAGTGCTTGGTCAGTTTGTCCAGGTAGCCCATGGCAAAGGCCGAGACCACGAAGGTCATGTGGATGATCACGTACCACATCAGGTGCTCGGGATCGACGTTCTTGGAGTCCATGAAAATGCGCAGCAGGTGGATGGAGGAAATGGCCACGATCGAGGCGGCGACTTTCATCTTCAGCGATGAAGAGTCCATGGTGCCCAGCCAGTTGAGCTTTTCCTTGTCGGAATCGATGTCCAGTTGCGAAACGAAGTTTTCGTAGCCGGAAATCATCACCATCACCAGCAGGCCGCCCACCAGTGCCATGTCGATCAGCGACAGCAGCACCAGGATCAGCTCGGACTCGGCCATGGCGAACACATTGGGGATGACGTGAAACACTTCCTGGAAGAATTTCAGCGCCAAGGCCAGCAAGCCCAGGGACAGCCCGAAATAGATCGGCGCCAGCAGCCAGCGGGAGGCATACATTGCATTTTCGATAAAGCGTTCCATTGAATCTCACACCTGGGCTGAAAAATCGCGGCGAGTATATCAGCCACGACCTGCCCCACAAATGCCGGGCCCGTCCCTGGTCCCGGCTCTTGTGTCAAAATTTTTCTGCGAGTGCCCGTGCGGCGACAGTCTTCAATGCAGCGGACGAAACTCGAAGCCGCCGACATTGCGACAACGGCCTCCATTGATTTCACGCAGTTGGGCCTGCATGTGCAAGGACCAGATCTGCGGATCGTCGGCCAGCTCATAACCGTGCAAGGTCAGGCTCTGCACAATGGTGTCGAGGATGGATTCGGCGGCAGTCGGGCCGGGAAATGGCCCCTGGGCCTTGATGGCGGAGGGTTGTTCGCCAGCCATTCCGGCGGCGAAGAGCAAGGTCCACATACCGGTATCTCCCGCCAGGGGGCGGATGGCGCATTCGATACGGGTGACAAGGCCCAGGCATTGACGAGTGAGGCAAAGGTTGCGCGACATGGCGGCGCCCCTCGGTAGATCCGGTATTCAGTCTCGGGAAGAGGCTGTTTCGATCCAATGATGACTCTCGTTATCCTTGAGCTGAGGATAGAAGAAAAGTTCCGGCCCCACGGGCTTTCGAGACCAGAATACGCCGAGCGGTCATAGTGTGAATATTGACGCCAAAGTGGCGACGTTTTTCTTGAAACAACCCCAACAATTGTGGGAGCGAGCTTGCTCGCGATAGCAGTGTGACAGTCGACTGATGAGTGACTGAAACTCCGCTATCGCGAGCAGGCTCGCTCCCACAGGGTCCCACATGGAAACGCCGCAATCAGGCCGGCTTGGCCTCCGCCAAGGCCTGCTGCGCCAGTTCCTTTTCCGCTTCCTTGATGTCGTCTTCGCTGATCATTTCCGCGATCACCCGCAGCCGCTCCACCACCCGGGCGTTGACGCTGCCCTCCGGGAACTCGCCGTTTTCATCCGGCTCACCGGCAGGCTCGCCCACCAGCAGGCTCAGGGCTTCATCGGCCTGACGCACCGCATAGACGTGGAACTGCCCGGCGCGCACGGCGGCCAGCACTTTCTCGTCGAGCATCAGCGTCGCGACGTTGGCCTGGGGAATGATCGCCCCCTGCTCACCGGTCAGCCCCCGGGCTTCGCAAAGGCGGAAGAAGCCTTCGATCTTCTCGTTGACCCCGCCCACCGCCTGCACTTCACCGAACTGGTTGATCGAACCGGTGATGGCGAAGCACTGCTTCAGCGGCGTCTTCGACAAGGCCGAGATCAGCGTACACGCCTCGCCCAGGGACGCACTGTCGCCGTCCACGTAACCGTAGGATTGCTCCAGGGCGATGCTGGCCGAGATCGCCAGCGGGAATTCCTGGGCATAACGACTGCCCAGGTAACCGGTGAGGATCATCACGCCCTTGGAGTGGATCGGTTGGCCAAGGTTGACCTCCCGCTCGATGTCGACGATGCCGCTGCCGCCCGGGTACACCGTGGCGGAAATCCGCGCCGGCACGCCGAACGCAGAATCGCCGACCTCCAGCACCGTCAGACCGTTGCATTTGCCCACGGCCGCACCCGCGGTGTCGATCAGGATGATCCCCGCCAGCATGTCGTCGAGGATCCGCGCCGAGACGCGTCCGGTACGGGTGGCCTTGGCCTTGAGGGCACGTTCGATATGGCCGGCATCGGTCATCTCGTCACCGGCCAGTTGGCGGATGAAGTCCGCTTCGCTGACCAGTTGGAACAGATCGCCAATGCGCGCCGACAAGCGCCCCTGGTGCTCGGCCAGCCGGGCGCTGTAGGTCGCCAGGCGCGCCACCGCATCGGCGGTCAGCGGCGCCATGCCCTCTTCCGAAGTGCGGGTCTTGAGCAACTGGGCGAACTGCTCCAGGCTCTCGTCGCCCATCGGGATGTCTTCGTCGAAATCCACCAGCACGCGAAACATTTCCTGGAAGTCCGGATCCAGGTCCTGCAAGGCGTAATAGAGCTGACGGGCGCCGATGATCACGACCTTGACCTGCAACGGGATATGCTGCGGCGTCAGGGTCACCGTGGCCAGGCGTCCCAGCTCACCCAGGGGCGACTCCATCTTCAGCTTGCGCGATTGCAGGGCGCGCTTGAGCGCATCCCACACGAATGGCTCGCCAAGCATTTTTTCCGCTTCAAGGATCAGGAAACCGCCATTGGCCCGGTGCAAGGCACCCGGACGCAGCTGTCGGTACGTGGTGTAGAGCGCGCCCTGGTCGGTGCTGTACTCGATCCGGCCGAACAGGTTGTCGTAGGTCGGGTGCGGCTCGAACACCACCGGCGCGCCACCGCTGGACGGATGCCCGACCACCAGGCTTGGCGCGTACTGCTCTTCCAGCAGCTTGCGGGCGATGGCGTCGGTCTTGCTGTCATCCACCAGTTGCTCGACCACGGTCTTGAGCAGATAGACCTGCATGGCTTGCAGGTAGCCACAGACCGCGGCGTTCTCCGCGTACTTTTCCGACAGCGGCGCCAGCAACGGTTGCAGGGCCAGGG
This sequence comes from Pseudomonas sp. NFIX10, assembly GCF_900111955.1. Classification (NCBI taxonomy): domain Bacteria; kingdom Pseudomonadati; phylum Pseudomonadota; class Gammaproteobacteria; order Pseudomonadales; family Pseudomonadaceae; genus Pseudomonas; species Pseudomonas sp. NFIX10. Next base: position 66,783 of record NZ_FOKH01000030.1, read on the forward strand.
TGATGGTTTCTTCGTTGAGCTGGCGCAACTGGTTACTGGACTCGCGCTTCCATTGCGGCAGGCTGGCGAGTTCTTCGTTCAAGCGCTCTTCCAGGCCGGAGATGTCCTCGTGGAAACGCTCGCGCTCGGCCTCCGGCAACTGGGCGAATTCCGCCTCGTCCAGGGCCTTGCCTTCGCTCATCGGCGTGAAGGCGATGTTGCTGCTGTCGCGGTACAGCGCGACATCCTTCTCCAGCGCCAGGCGCTCGATCACATCCAGGGCCCGGTCGTAGCGCTGGTTGAAGGCGCGGTCGATGGCGCTTTTTTTCTGCTGGTAGGACGGGTGCTCGAACACCGCCGGGAAGGTCGCCAGCAGGTTGTCGATCAAGCCGTTGATGTCACCGATGAAGGCACCGGCCGTGCCGGACGGCAGCTCCAGGGCACGGGGCTCGCGGGGCTCATCAAAATTGTTGACGTAGACCCAGTCCGCCGGGGTCTGCAGGCGCTTGCCTTCGGCCTTGAGGTAGCGTTTGACGAAGGAAAACCGGCCAGTGCCGGGCTCGCCCATGACAAATACGTTGTAACCGGGGCGCGGCATGGCCACGCCGAACTGCAAGGCTTCGACCGCACGTTCCTGGCCAAGCACACCGCGGAAGGGCTCCAGATCATTGGTGGTAGAGAAGCTGAACTGTTCAGCGGAAAACGGACGGGTCAGCGCTTCGGGCGCTAGACGCAAGCTGGCAGCAACAGGATCAGGCATCGGGCTTCCTTACATCAGGCGGGGCAGATAGCGGCATTCTGGCGCTGCCTGTACCTGACTGGCAAGGAGCGCCTCAGACCAAAGCATAGTCAATGGGAAAACCCCGGGCGCGGCCCCGTAAACAGGCGATCCCCAGTAATGTTTTTGCAAAATGCCACGGAACCCTCGGATCGTGCCTAAACTCCAAAGTGCGCGGCTGGAACAATAACCGGCCCACTGGCAGCTGTAGGGGCCAGACCCTGTCCATTGGTATGCACATAAAGAGAACATAGCTATGAAACGGATTCTTCTCGGTACTCTCTTCACCGCTGTATCCCTCAACGCCATGGCTCAGGCGCCGGGCGGCCCGGATTGCGGCTGGGGCAACATGCTGTTCGAAGGCCAGCGTGGCACCCCGGCTCACTTCCTGGCATCCACCACCAACGGCACTTCCGGCAACGCCACCTTCGGCATGACCTCCGGCACCAACGGCTGCTCGACCAACGCGGCACTGACCTACGGTGGCAAGTCCTGGCTGGCCATGAATGGCATGATGAACGAGCTGTCCGAAGACATGGCCAAGGGTCAGGGCGAAGCGCTGACCACCTACGCCGTGGTACTGGGCGTGGCACCGGAAGATCGTGCGCATTTCTCGGCGGTCACCCACGAGCACTTCCAGCAGATATTCAGCAAGGCTGACGTGACCGCAGAAGACGTGCATACCAACACCCTGGCCGTATTGAAAAGCGACCCTCGCCTGGCCAAGTACGCCACTCAAGCTTAAGCTCGACACCACTCGCTCCTCTCGGGGAGCGGGTTTTCTTTTTGGGGCCCCCTTCGGTCTTTATTTTTTCGACTTTCCAAGTAGCCAACTATGCTCAAACGCCTTGCCTGGCTGGCGCTCTGTGTGTGCGCCCCGCTGTCCGCCGCGCCTCATGTCGACCCTCAACGTTTGCAGCAACTGGCCAATGACCGCTTCTGGATCTCCCTGGGCCACTACGAAACCGCCAAGCTGGGCGGCTGGCGCAGCTATGTCAGCGACAAAAAATTCTTCCTCGCCCCCGATGGCAATGAACATCCTGACCGTGAACTGACCGCCACGCTGCAAGCCCTGTATGGCCCGGCCAGCGCCGGCCAGCAACATGCCCAGTGCGTGTACCCGGCGCGCACCCGCTGGCTGAAGGCGCAGCTCAACCTGACGGACCTGCCGGCGGTCAATTGCAGCGACTTCACCCAGTGGTTCAAGGACGTTTCGCCCCACAGCGCGGTGATGATTTTCCCCGCCGCCTACCTCAACAGTCCGTCCTCGATGTTCGGCCACACCCTGTTGCGCATCGACCAGGCCGATGTGCAAAGCGACAAGACCGCCCTACTCAGCTACGCGATCAACTTTGGCGCCTACATCGAAGGCTCGGACAACAGCATCCTCTATGCCTGGAAGGGCCTGATGGGGGGCTATCCCGGCCTGTTCGCCCTGGTGCCGTACCAGGAAAAACTCTCCGAGTACCGTAGCCTGGAAAACCGCGACCTGTGGGAATACCGCCTCAACCTGAGCCAGGCGGAAACCGAGCGCATGGTCGAACACGTCTGGGAACTCAAGCAGATTCAGTTCGACTATTTCTTTTTCGACGAAAACTGCTCCTATCGCCTGCTCGAATTGCTGCAAGTGGCCCGCCCCAGCCTGCGCCTGACCGAACAATTCCCGCTGACGGCGATTCCCACCGACACCGTCAAGGCGGTGAAAGAAGCCGGCCTGGTGGAAAGCATCCAGTATCGGCCGTCCCGGGAACGGGAACTGCTCAGCCGCGCCGAACCGCTCAGCGATGACGAACAACAATGGGTACTGAACGTCAGCGCCGATCAGCAGCAACTGCAAACACCGGCATTCAAGGCGCTGCCCCGCGAACGCCAGGCACTGATCATCGACGCGGCGTATCGCCTGGAACGCTATCGTGCCAACGGCCAGGAACGCGATCCGCAGCGCGCCCAGCGCAGCTTCGAGCTGTTGCGGGCGATCAACCAGAACCCCGCGCCGGAACTCGACATCCCGCAACCGGGCCTGCCCGAGGACGGTCACCAATCGCGCACCTGGCAAGCCGGCCTCGGCACCCGGGGTGACCGGGCGTTCGGTGAATATGGCTTGCGCATGGCCTATCACGACCTCAACGACAACGCCGAAAGTTTCCCCCTGGGGGCACAGATCGAAATCCTGCAATTGAAACTGCGCCAGTACGAAGGCAATGACTGGCAGGTGCAGCAACTGGATCTGGCGACCATTCGCTCTCTGACCCCACGCAACGAGCTGCTGCAACCGCTGTCCTGGCAGGTTACCGGCGGCCTGGAGCGGGTGCCGAGCAAACACGACGATGAAACCCTGGTCAGCCACGTCAACGGCGGTGCCGGTGGCACTTGGGCGTTGGGCGAAGATGTGCTGGGCTTTGCCCTGGGCACGGTGCGGGTCGAGCACAACAACGATTTCGCCCAGTTCATCGCCCCGGCCGCCGGTTTCAACAGCGGCGTGCTGTGGAAAAACCCGCTGGGCAACTTGAGCCTGGAAGCCAAGGGCGACTATTTCGTCAACGGCGAAGTACGTCGTAGCCTGAGCCTCAACCAGCAGTGGGAATTGTCCCGCAACCTCGGCCTGCGCTTGAGTGCCCAGCGGGAGTTCAGCCACCTGGCTTCGCCGGAGAACGAGGTGATGCTCGAGGTGAAGTGGTATCACTATTGACCGGCACCGCTCTGCACGCGCCCAGAGACAAACGGATTAATCACAGGGCTTTCACATCGGCCTGACGAATACGCTTCTAGACTTCTCGTATAAGTGGATACGGCAGGAAGGTTCAAATGAGGCGCGCGGCGGCGGTACTGGGTATGTTGATGTTGCTCGGTGGCTGTGAAACCACTCATGAAGACCTGATCGCCCGAGGTTATCCACCGGCGTTCGCCGACGGCTACGACGACGGTTGCAGCAGTGGTCGGCAAGCGGCGGGGGTGATCACCGGCCAGTTCAGGAAAGACGTGCCGCGTTATCTCAAGGATGCACGCTACGCAGAAGGCTGGAGCGATGGTTTCCGGCAGTGCCAGGCAATGCGCGAAAGCGAAGAGCGCAATGCCTACCGCGATCGTCATTGGGATGACCGTGAACGTGCCTGGCAACAAGAAAAGGATCGGGACGCCGGCCGGGCTTATCGCTCGCCGTGAGTCGCGCATAGACATTCGTCGAAACCAAAAGCCTGCGACCATGGCCCAAACTCCATAGAGGAGAACACCATGAGCCGCGCTTTCGTCAACGAAGACAACGCCGCTGCCCAGGCCGACCAGCCGGTCGAACGTCAGGTCAGTGCGCAACCCAATTACGTCACGCCCACCGGGCTTGCCCAACTCCAGGCCCGGGTCGCCGAATTGCAGGCGTTGCACGGTCAGCAGGCGACCCGAGGGGATTTGGCGGACAAACAACGGATCGCCGACCTTGAACGGGATCTGCGCTATTTCAAGCAGCGCCTGCAAAGCGTCCAGGTCGTTGCACCGATGTCGTCCGATCAAGTGCGGATCGGGCATTGGGTGACCTTTGTCGATGAACAGGATCACGAACAGCGAGTGCAGTTAGTGGGTGAAGACCAGGCCGATGCGGCCAGTGGCTTGATCAACTGGGGCTCGCCGCTGGGGCGGGCGTTGTTGGGGGCGAAGGTGGGGGATGAAGTGATATGGAAGCGACCACTGGGGGATCTCGCCATCGAGGTCGTGGCGATAGACATTCCATGATGTTGCCGGCTTCTTTAAACATGATTAAAGCCTCTAGCATCAAGACCCGACAACAATCTGTTACTTGCCTGTGGCCATATGTAACTGCAACATAAGGTCATAACAACAAGTTTGCGTTAAATCAGGACCATGCTACTGTTTTTCCCGCACCGTAATCGGCGCACTGTAAAAACAAAAAGGAAATGCACTCATGAGCGAGCAAATACTGGCAATGTCAGGTGACTTCGACAGCGACTTCAAGTTCTACCAACAGGTCACTGATCTCGGCTCCGAGTCAGCAGCACTGACCATTGTCGAATGCGGTACCATAAACTGCACCGCTCTTTTGTGCTAAATCCTTTGCAGCAACATGGACCTGCCCAACAGGTCTTTCATACTCCCTAATCCACCTATAAAACAACTTACCAACATCCTACAGTTCGGATGCGCTTGCTCGCACCCAACTGACTGTACTTGATGTTTGATAACGAATGAGGAAAACCCCATGAGCGAACAGATCCTGAACATGTCCGGTGACTTCTATAGCGACTTCGACGCTTATCAGGCGCCCACCAAAAACATGGGCTCGATACTGGCAACGACAATGGAATGCAACACTTTTGGCACGTGCACCAATCTTGAGTGTTCGACACTCGGCTGCTAAGCCCTTCCACTGATCGTCCAAACAGGCAACACCCATAACCATAGAGCAGGCAACGCCTGCTCTATCCATTTCAGGATCGACGGCATGCTTGTTAACGCTTTGAAGTTGAATCAGCGAGGTCAGTACAGATTCACTTCCGACGGCGACATCGCCCTTTTTGTAAACAACCTGGCCCGCCTGCATGCTGATGATCAGGCCTTGCTGGATCATTTCGGGTTGAACCGGGAACAACTGGCGTCGTATGCCAAGGCACCCGGTAATCCACAGCGTCAGCCTGACGACGGCGAAACCGTCTTGAGGACCTTGAAGGAAAAGCTTGCTCGCCTTGACAGCCTTCACGTCGGCAGGGAAAAGGCCGCAAGCGGCAAAGACAATTTTTATTGGTTTGGCTACCGCTTTTTTCTTTATTTCATCGATACGTTCAAGGCGGATGGACGCTACGCCAAAGCGTCACTGCACATTGATGAAGCCGCCCTGCTGGCAAGCCTTGAGCACTATGTCTTGGCCCGTGTCGGACGCACATCGGAACAAAGCCTGGTCCACTATCTGAATACGCGGATTGCGGACGGCGACGAGATTGACCTGGACGGGTTCAGCGAACAGCTGCGCACGTTGCCGCTGTTTGAGTTTTTCGATTCCTATCCTGTGTTGGCAACATTGCTTTTTGATTTGCTGGAAGACACCCTCAACTATCTTTATGCGGTCATACTCGACTTCGCCAGCGATGTTGACGCGCTGGAGATGGCATTCTCAATCCCATCCCGAAAAATCGACGCTATCGAGTTCGGCCTGGGCGACCCTCACGGTCGTGGTGAAACGGTCTGCCAGGTCAAATTCCGCACAACCTCCTTGATCTACAAACCACGAGCAAGCCGCGAAGCAGTTTTCTTCAATCGCCTGCTGGGACAATTACGTGAGTGGACCGGCGCGGATTGTTTTGCCATCCACGCGCCAAGAATCCTCAGCCGTGAGCGACATAGCTGGATAGAAAAGGTCGACAACACGCCTTGTGACAGCGCAGCGGACGTGGCGCTGTTCTATAAAAAGATGGGCGCACAGATCGCCGTCATTCATGCACTCAACGGCATCGACTTCCATTACGAGAACATCATTGCGTGTGGCAGCAGCCCAGTCATGATCGATCTTGAGTGCTTGTTCACTGCGTCCACCAGCGACCTGCTACTCGAACTGCCGCTCGATAGCGCACTGTCCAACACCTTCAAAGTGATCCAGCAGTCGGTGTGCTCCAGCGGCTTCGTGCCCTTTTCACAAAAATCCAATAACGACCAGAGCGGGCTGACTCGGCAAGCGCTGTTCATCTCCACCCGCCACTCCCTGGTTTTCGAAAATGGCTTTTACCATTTACGTAAAGTCGAGTTCGAACACCTTCTGGTGCAAAAGCATTTGCCGCTTTTGCAGGGGGAACGCAAGGGGCATGAAACGTATAAAGCCGAACTTGTCCATGGCTTTGAATATGCTTATGGCGAATTGATGACGCATCGGCACACAATCATGCAGATGCTTGAGCAAGCCGCAGGCGAATTATCAACCCGTGTACTGTTCAAAAACTCTCAACGTTATGCGGACTTTATCGGGCTGAGCCGCCACCCTCGCTTCATGAAAAACATGTTGGACCGGGAGCTTCTGCTTGCAACCCTGTGGAAAGACTTGAAAGAGCCCTATCGAGCAAAGGGCATCCCGCGTTATGAAATAGCCGACCTGCAAAGATCCAGCATTCCGTGTTTCACCATGCCGCTCAACTCGAACGCGTTGATGAGCGCACAAGGTGAAACAATAGACATGACGAAAGTACAACCTCCGATAAAAAGCTGCCTACAGAAAATAGCCAATCTGTCCGCAGCCGACAGGGCACTACAACTCACGCTGCTCGAAATGTGTTTGTATCCGGAGTCAAATGAACAGCCGTCATCACGTGCCCCCCTAAAAAAAGCGCCCCAAGCGGAGCGACTCGACGCAATACTCGGCATCAGTTCCCGCCTCGAAGCGCTCGCGATCAAGGGAACGGCAACGGACGTCAGTTGGTTGGCGTTCCATACGCACCCAACGACCCGTGGAAAATACCCTTCACCCATGGATCATGGGTTGTACTCCGGTATCGCCGGGATTGGGTTGTTTTATCTGAGCCTGTTCAAGGTAAGCGGCAAACCCCACTTACTGTCGCTCCTGGATCAGATACTGGCCTCACTGGAACAACATTTCGGTTTTTTCAAAGCCGACCTGACCGTCAGTGCCTATCATGGCCTGGGCTCTTATCTCTATCTGCTCATCAATCGTCGCCAAATCACCGGCGATCCGAAACACGATGAGAAAATTGCCAGCCTGCTGACCCAACTGATTGATGTCCCCCCTGAAGATTACGATTTCGACTTCCTGGGCGGCTGTTGTGGTGCGGTGACGCTGCTGGCCAATATTCATGGGTTATCGGCGCAAGTGGATGTGCTGCCGGCCATTCGGCGCATGGTGGCTTACATAAAGGACCAGATACTGATCGAAGAAGGCCAGCTTCTTCGACGCGATGATCGCTCCGTCATTTTAACGGGCCTGTCCCATGGTCTCTCCGGCGTCATCCAGGCGTTGTGCAAAGCCTATGACGTGACCGGCGATGGGGCGTTGGTGCCCTTGGCCATTCAGGTGCTGGAGGGGGAAAATCGCTTGAGCCGAGAGGGCTTCTGGCTGGACCTGAGAGACCTGGGCCCTGTCGACCATGCCACCAAGTGGTGTCACGGAGACGGCGGCATCCTCATCGCCAGGCGACAACTCATGAAGTCGATGGGAGAGGCCTTGGACGAAACCACCCGGCAGACGGTGCTCGACGACATCCAGCGTTGCGAGAACAATCTCTGGCGGCACGGCCTGGGCGATGGCTATAACCTGTGCCATGGCGATTTCGGCAATCTGATCTGCCTGTATGACGGGTATCGGCACGCCGATAACCCCGAGGGCATCAGCAGGGTCAAGCAGGCCCTTGGCGAGGTCGCCCGGCAGTTTTTCGAAGGCCCCTTCCTCGACCATGATCGGGTTCCCGATGTCAGCCTGCTGACGGGCATTACGGGCGCAGGTTATGCCTTGCTGTATGAGATCGATCCAACGATCCCCAACATACTCTCGCTCGATTTCGCGCTGCAGACGTAGGCTGGAACTGTGGGAGCGAGCTCGCTCGCGATAGCGGTGGATCAGTCAACTTCAATGTCGCTGACCCGCCGCCATCGCGAGCAAGCTCGCTCCCACATTTCCGATCTGCAACCGACCCTATCAGGCCAGTTTCTTGTGCCGTACACGATGCGGCTGGGCGGCCGCTTCGCCGAGGCGCTTCTTGCGATCGGCTTCGTACTCGGTGTAGTTGCCTTCGAAGAATACCGCTTGGGAGTCGTCTTCGTACGCCAGGATGTGGGTCGCCACGCGGTCGAGGAACCACCGATCGTGGGAGATCACAATGGCGGCGCCCGGGAAGTCCAGCAAGGCTTCTTCCAGGGAACGCAGGGTTTCGACGTCGAGGTCGTTGGACGGTTCGTCGAGCAGCAGGACGTTGCCGCCCTCCTTCAAGGTCAACGCCAGGTGCAAGCGACCACGCTCACCGCCGGACAAGTCCTTGACGAACTTCTGCTGGTCGCCGCCCTTGAAGTTGAAGCGACCGACATAGGTACGCGACGGGATTTCATAGTTGCCAATGCGGATCTGGTCGGAACCGTCGGAGATCTGCTGGAACACGGTCTTGCTGCCGTCCAGGTCCTCGCGGCTCTGGTCGACGCAGGCCAACTGCACGGTTTCACCGATTTCGATGCTGCCCGAATCCGGGGTTTCCTTGCCCATCAGCATGCGGAACAGCGTGGATTTACCCGCACCGTTACCACCGATCACACCGACGATGGCGCCTTTGGGCATGGAGAACGACAGGTTGTCGATCAGCACGCGGTCGCCATAACCCTTGGTGACGTTCTTGAACTCGATGACCTTGTCGCCCAGGCGCGGACCGGCCGGGATGTAGATCTCGTTGGTTTCGCTGCGCTTCTGGAATTCCTGGGATTGCATTTCCTCGAAGCGTTGCAGACGTGCCTTGGATTTGGACTGGCGGGCCTTGGCGCCTTTGCGCACCCACTCCAGTTCTTCCTTCATGGCTTTTTCATGGGCCGACTGCTGCTTGGATTCCTGGGCCAGACGATCGGACTTGGCCTCCAGCCAGCCCGAATAGTTGCCCTCGTACGGAATGCCTGCGCCGCGGTCGAGTTCCAGGATCCAGCCGGCGACATTGTCCAGGAAGTAACGGTCGTGCGTGATCGCAACCACGGTGCCCGGGAAGTCATGCAGGAAGTGTTCGAGCCAGGCGACGGAGTCGGCGTCCAAGTGGTTGGTCGGTTCGTCGAGCAGGAGCATGTCCGGGGCCGACAGCAGCAGGCGGCACAAGGCCACGCGGCGCTTTTCACCACCGGAGAGGTGTTCGACCTTCGCATCCCAGGCCGGCAGGCGCAGTGCATCGGCGGCAACTTCCAGCTGGCGATCCAGGTTGTGGCCGTCGCTGGCCTGCAGGATCGCTTCGAGCTTGGCCTGTTCGGCGGCCAGCTTGTCGAAGTCGGCATCCGGGTCGGCGTAGGCGGCATAGACTTCGTCGAGGCGCGCCTGGGCGTCCTTGATCACGCTGACCGCTTCCTCGACCACTTCACGCACGGTCTTGCTCGGGTCCAGCTGCGGTTCCTGGGGCAGGTAGCCGATGTTCAGGTCCGGCATCGGACGGGCTTCGCCGTCGAATTCGTTATCGACGCCGGCCATGATTTTCAGCAACGTGGACTTACCCGAGCCGTTGAGACCCAGTACGCCGATCTTGGCCCCGGGGAAGAACGACAATGAAATGTTTTTCAGGATTTCCCGCTTCGGCGGAACAACTTTGCTCAGCCGATGCATGGTGAAGACGTATTGAGCCATGGTGAACCTAGCGTCAGTGACAGGTGAAAAGAACGAGCCAGGCCATGCGCGGCGCCGGCACTTGACGGTCATCAATGCCTGCGGGCGGATAGAGCCTGGGAATCTGGAGCTGGAACGCTCTTGTTTGACCGGCAAAGCTACCTCAACCGTCGGTCAAGGTCCAGCCGCCAGGGGCTGGCACTTTGCCACAAGTCAAGGCATGCTAGCCGCCCTTCGGGCGTCCGGCTTATAGTGCACGTCGCGCCAGTCCAGCAAACTGCAGGATTACAGCTTGTCCAACGTCACTCCGCCCTTGTCCCCTCGCGCACCCGCTGTCGTGCCCGGCTCGCCCCTGCGCGGGACGCTGAAGGGCGCGCTGGCCACGCTGGTGCTGCTATTGCTCGGCTTGCTGTTCTGGCAACTGCTCGACCAACTGCGTGAAACCCAACAGCAACAGCGCCAATACACCATCGACTACACCGCCGATCTTGCTGCGCAAGTCAGCCTGAACATGGCCCTGAACGCGCAAATCGCCCTCAACCTGCTACCGATCGTCGAACAGCCACAAAGTGCCGACGAACAGCAAGCCCTGGTTCGTAAACTCCAGCAATCGTTACCCGAATTGCGCAGCCTGGCACTGCTGAGCCCTTCCGGGCGAGTGCTCAGTGACAGCGACGCCGACAGCCATGACGCCGACTACCTGAGTGAACTGGTGCGGCGCAGCCGGGCCCAGGCCCATTATTTCAGCAATGCCGAAGACGGCTCCGTGGTGCATCTGTTGTTGCACCAGGCCAGCGGCAGCAGCCGTGGCTATTGGGCCCTGCGCCTGACCCCGAACTTTTTCGCCACCTTGACCAAGCAAGCCGATGTGGGGCTGCGCCCGCTGTGGCTGGTGGAAAACCGCCTCAACCAGCAGATCGTCAGCCGCGACGAGAGCCTGCCCTCGATCAGCCCTACCCACCTGTCGCCGGATGACCTGGAGAACACGGTGCTGACCGTGCCCCTGAGCAGCAGCGACTGGCAACTGCGGGGGCTGTTCGATCGTCGCCAGGTGATCGAGCAACTACTGCCGGCCTTCATCGGCAAGTGCCTGCTGGGCTTGGCGTTTTCGTTGTTGCCCGTCATCGCCCTCTTGAACATGCGCCGGCGCCAGCGACAGTTGCACGAAGGTCGACGGCGTTACCAGGATATTTTCGAAGGCACCGGCGTGGCCCTGTGCGTGCTGGACCTGTCGGGGCTCAAGGCTTTTTTTGAGCGGGCGGGCCTGCACAATGGCGATCAATTGCGCGCCTGGCTGCAAACCGCTCACCAACTCGAGCAATTGCGCCAGGAAGTTCACGTCACCGAAGTCAACCAGATGGCGTTGAAGCTGCTCAACGTCGACTCCTGTGCCCAGGCTTGGCAGTTGCTGGTCGGCAAGGGCACGCCAGACAACAACCCCATCGGCTCGAAACTGCTCGAAGCGCTGCTCGACCAACACAAGCAACTGGAGCTGGAAATCAAGCTCCAGGACGCCCATGGCCGCGACCAGCACCTGTGGCTGGTGCTGCGCCTGCCGGAAAAACAGCCCGACTACAACGCAGTCATCCTGAGCATCAGCGACATCACCAGCCGCAAGCTGATCGAGCTCTCGCTGCTCGAACGCGAAGGTTTCTGGTCCGACGTGGTGCGCACCGTTCCGGATCATCTCTACGTGCAGGATGTCATCAGCCAGCGGATGATCTTCAGCAACCATCACCTGGGCCAGACCCTGGGCTACGACCGCACCGAACTGCACCAGATGGGCGAGTACTTCTGGGAGATCCTGCTGCACAGCGACGACGCCGATCACTACCACAACCTGCGCCAGGAACAACGGCGTGGCGGGTACACGCAGCTGTTGCAATGCCAATTGCGCTTTCGCCATCGCAATGGCAAATGGCGCTGTTTCGACATTCGCGAACAGGCACTGGCCCGGGACCGGCATGACCAGGTAACCCGGATCATCGGCGTGGCCAAGGACGTCACCGAGCAGATCGAGGCCAGCGAATCGCTACGCGACAGCGAGCAACGCTACCGGATGCTCGCCGAAAGCATCAGCGACGTGATCTTCTCCACCGACAACAAGCTTTCGCTCAACTATGTCAGCCCATCGGTGCAAGCGGTGCTGGGCTACACCGCCGACTGGATTTTCCAGAACGGCTGGCAATCGATCATCGCCAATCCACAACAACTGACCGGCATCTACAGCCTGATGGACCGCGTCAGCAAGGCCCTCGACCAGCCCGAGCAACTGGCCGAGCTGCGCAACCAGATGCAGACCCAACTGTTCCTGTTCGACTGCCTGCGCGCCGATGGGCGCAAGATCCCCATCGAGCTGCGGCTGGTGCTGGTGTGGGATGAACACGGCGCGTTCGAAGGCGTACTGGGCGTTGGCCGCGACATCAGCCAGCAGCGTCGCGCCGAAAAAGACCTGCGCATGGCCGCCACGGTCTTCGAGCACTCGACCTCGGCGATCCTGATCACCGACCCGGCCGGCTACATTGTCCAGGCCAACGAAGCCTTCAGTCGCGTCAGCGGTTATGCCGTGTCGCAAGTGCTGGACCAGTTGCCCAACATGCTGACCGTGGACGAGCAACAGGAAGCCCACTTGCGCTACGTGCTCAAGCAGTTGCAGCAACACAGCACGTGGGAAGGCGAAGTCTGGCTCAAGCGTCGCAATGGCGAACACTACCCGGCCTGGGTCGGCATCACCGCCGTGCTGGACGACGAAGGCGACCTGGCCAGTTATGTGTGCTTCTTCAGCGACATCAGCGAACGCAAGGCCAGCGAGCAGCGCATCCATCGCCTGGCCTATTACGACGCCCTGACCCACCTGCCCAACCGCACGCTGTTCCAGGATCGCCTGCACACCGCGCTGCAATCGGCCGAGCGGCAGAAGACCTGGGTCGTGCTGATGTTCCTCGACCTCGACCGCTTCAAGCCGATCAACGACTCCCTGGGCCACGCCGCCGGCGACCGGATGCTCAAGGAGATGGCCACGCGCCTGCTCGGCTGCGTCGCCGACGACGATACCGTGGCGCGCATGGGCGGCGACGAGTTCACCCTGCTGCTGCAACCCCGCGTCAGCCGTGAAATGGCGCTGAACCGGGCGATCACTGTGGCCGAGCAGATCCTCGCCAGCCTGGTCCGGCCCTTCGTGCTCGAAGGCCGCGAGTTTTTCGTCACCGCCAGTATCGGTATCGCCCTGAGCCCCCAGGACGGCAACGAACTGAGCCAGTTGATGAAGAACGCCGACACGGCCATGTATCACGCCAAGGAGCGTGGCAAGAACAACTTCCAGTTCTACCAGGCCGACATGAACGCCAGCGCCCTGGAGCGCCTGGAACTGGAAAGCGACCTGCGCCACGCCTTGGAGCAGAACGAGTTCGTGCTGTATTACCAGCCGCAGTTCAGCGGCGATGGCAAACGGTTGACCGGCGCCGAGGCCCTGCTGCGCTGGCGCCATCCGCGACGTGGGTTGGTGCCACCGGGGGATTTCATCCCGGTGCTCGAAGAGCTCGGGCTGGTGGTGGACGTCGGCGACTGGGTCATCACCGAAGCCTGCCGGCAACTCAGGACCTGGCACCAGGCCAAGGTCCGGGTGCCGAAGGTCTCGGTCAACATTTCGGCCCGGCAGTTCTCCGACGGCCAGTTGGGCACGCGCATCGCCAATATCCTGCGCAGCACCGGTCTGCCACCGGCCTGCCTGGAGTTGGAACTGACGGAAAGTATCCTGATGCGCGAAGTCAGCGAGGCGATGCAGATCCTCGCCGGGCTGAAAAACCTGGGCCTGAGCATCGCCGTCGATGACTTCGGCACCGGTTATTCATCGCTCAACTACCTCAAGCAATTCCCCATCGACGTGCTGAAGATCGACCGCACCTTCGTCGACGGCCTGCCGTCCGGCGAGCAGGATGCGCAGATCGCCCGGGCAATCATCGCCATGGCCCACAGCCTCAACCTGGCGGTGATCGCCGAGGGCGTCGAGACCCACGAGCAGCTGGATTTCCTGCGCGAACACGGCTGCGACGAAGTCCAGGGCTACCTGTTCGGCCGGCCGATGCCGGCCAATCGGTTCGAAGCGCAGTTTAGCAATGATGCGTTGTTCATGCTCGACTGAGGCCCTTCGGTGCATGTAGTGGCCTCATCGCGAGCAAGCTCGCTCCCACAGGGTGATGGGCACGCAGGTCCAAACGTGGGAGCGAGCTTGCTCGCGATGGGGCCGGCCAAGGCGACGCAAAATGGCACGTGAAACCCATTCGTCCGCGACATGACGCCCTTTCATATGCCTTCCAAAACCGGTTGAGGTAGAATGCCCCCCTTTTCTGCCCCGATCCTTGAGGACCGCCATGTTCAGCCGTGATTTGACTATTGCCAAGTACGACGCCGATCTCTTTGCCGCCATGGAACAAGAAGCTCAGCGCCAGGAAGAGCACATTGAGCTGATCGCTTCGGAAAACTACACCAGCCCCGCGGTGATGGAAGCTCAAGGCTCGGTACTGACCAACAAGTACGCCGAAGGTTACCCGGGCAAGCGCTACTACGGTGGTTGCGAGTATGTCGACGTGGTCGAGCAACTGGCCATCGACCGCGCCAAGGAACTGTTCGGCGCCGATTACGCCAACGTCCAGCCGCACGCCGGTTCCCAAGCCAACGCCGCCGTGTACCTGGCGCTGCTGTCGGCCGGTGACACCATCCTGGGCATGAGCCTGGCCCACGGCGGTCATCTGACCCACGGTGCCAGTGTTTCCTCCTCCGGCAAGCTGTACAACGCCATCCAGTACGGCATCGACGGCAACGGCCTGATCGACTACGACGAAGTCGAGCGCCTGGCCCTCGAGCACAAGCCGAAAATGATCGTGGCCGGTTTCTCCGCCTACTCGCAGATCCTCGACTTCCCGCGTTTCCGCGCAATCGCCGACAAGGTCGGTGCCTACCTGTTCGTCGACATGGCCCACGTGGCCGGCCTGGTCGCCGCGGGCGTGTACCCGAACCCGGTGCCGTTCGCCGACGTGGTCACCACCACCACCCACAAGACCCTGCGCGGTCCACGTGGCGGCCTGATCCTGGCGCGCGCCAACGCAGACATCGAGAAGAAGCTGAACTCCGCCGTCTTCCCGGGCGCCCAGGGTGGCCCGTTGGAGCACGTGATCGCGGCCAAGGCGATCTGCTTCAAGGAAGCGCTGCAGCCTGAGTTCAAGGCTTACCAGCAACAAGTGGTGAAGAACGCCAAGGCCATGGCCGGCGTGTTCATCGAGCGCGGCTTCGACGTGGTGTCCGGCGGTACTGAAAACCACCTGTTCCTGCTCTCGCTGATCAAGCAGGACATCTCCGGCAAAGACGCTGACGCGGCGCTGGGCAAGGCGTTCATCACCGTGAACAAGAACTCGGTACCCAACGACCCACGCTCCCCGTTCGTCACTTCGGGCCTGCGCTTCGGCACCCCGGCCGTGACCACTCGCGGCTTCAAGGAAGCCGAGTGCAAGGAGCTGGCCGGCTGGATCTGCGACATCCTGGCGGACCTGAACAACGAAGCGGTCATCGACGCCGTGCGTGAGAAGGTCAAGGCTATCTGCAAGAAGCTGCCGGTATACGGCGCTTAATCAGCCGGTCAGACCGCAATAAAAAAGCCCGCCTCTTTCGAGGCGGGCTTTTTTATTGGCTTTTAAAAGACCACGCCACCTAAGCAAACCACCTTTACAACACTCAACATCTGCCATTGCACTTAACTTCCTGCAATACAGATAACACCACCAACAAGCAATAAACCCATAAGATCCAGCTCGCCGCACCCACACGTCAAAACTCAATACAGGATTCATTTATCACATGGACAGTGAACAATCTTTTCATGCAACACTTAGCATGTTTGACGCCCGCGTAAATCTACTTGAAACACTGCATGGCAAACCCGCGATGGCAACCGTCAGTTCATTCAGCGGTGGATTCTTTACCGGCAAACCGCAAACCCATGATCACTCACACTTGCTCGGCATCCGCGCCGAAACCCAGGGCATGGACCGCGCTCAATTGATCCTGCATTTTCGTCCTACGTCCCATGGCTATATCCTGACCCTGAAAAACCCCGGAGAACACTATAACAAGCTGATCAGCAAGAGTTGGCTTGAAGTGCTCGGCGCAGAAAATCCAAATACCGTCAATCCGACGCGCTTTATTCTTATCGATCATCAACAAAACATCATCACACGGAAAAACATTAACACCCTGCACACACCCGTCTCGCTCATGACCGCCACTCATAAATATGTCGGTGGATTAAGAGTGCGCGGCTCACCTTATCTCTATCTTGCCGAGACCGAAGAAAAATCAAAGATCACTTTTATCTTGAGCCTGCGTGAAGGAAAGTGAGGCCAGCCAAAACATATAAAACCAGGCAACCCTTTGTGGCGAGGGGATTTATCCCCGCTGGACTGCGAAGCAGTCCTCACAGGAACGATCCAATCTACCAGGCACATCCAGGTGCCTGGTTTTCCCTAGCGGCTTCGCCAGCCGCAGGCAGGGGACATCAAAACAGAATCGCTTCAAAACCGGCACGGATTTTCTCTTCGGGTAGCTCGTCGGCAATGAAGACGATCACGCTTTCCCGGGGTTCATCTGCGGCCCACTCGGTGTCCCAATCGAAACCGTACAGCTTGAGTACTCCCTGGAATACCAGTCGACGAGGTTCGCCGGCGATGTTCAGCACGCCTTTGTAGCGCAGCAATTGCTTGCCGTGCTCTTCCAGCAACTGGTTCATGAACTCGCTGAGCTTGTCGATATCCAGGGCCTTGTCGGTGCGCAGCACCAGGCTGCTGATGCGATCGCCCGGGGTTGCCTTGCCCACCGGTCGCAGGCTGAACCCTGCGCCCAGGTCCGCATTGAGATTGAAACCGCGAATGTCGAGCAACTCGGCCAGGTCGATCCGGCCGTGTTCAACCACCCTGATCGGTGCCCGTCGGTTGATGCGCGTCAGGCGCTCGCCAAGGGCCTGGACCTGGGCAGCGTCCACCAGGTCGGTCTTGCTCAGGAGCAGGCGGTCGGCAAACCCGACCTGGGCCTGGGCGATGGCCTGGGTCAGGTGGACGTCGGCGTGAGCCGCGTCCACCAGGGTCAGGATCCCGTCGAGGATATAGCGCTCGCGCAGGTCCTCATCGATGAAGAAAGTCTGCGCCACCGGGGCCGGGTCGGCCAGGCCGGTGCATTCGATCACCAGGCGGTCGAAGGCGATCTCACCGCTGTCCAGCCGCTCGAGCAACAGGTAGAGGGCTTTGGTCAGGTCGGTGTGAATGGTGCAGCACACGCAGCCGTTGGCCAGGGTCATGACTTGCACCGGCTCGTCGCCCAACAGTTGGGTGTCGATACCGGCATCGCTGAATTCGTTCTCGATCACGGCGATTTTCAGGCCGTGCTCGGCCTTGAGCAGATGGCGCAACAGCGTGGTCTTGCCGGCGCCGAGGAAGCCGCTGAGGATGGTGACCGGGATGGGAGAGGACAAACTGAATCTCCTTGATGCCTGAAAGGAAAGCGGTTTCGTGGGAGCGAGCCTGCTCGCGAAGGCGTCGGGTCAGTCGACATTATCATTAACTGACACTCCGCCATCGCGAGCAAGCTCGCTCCCACAAGGGGATCTGGAGTGTATGCACATCCTGAGGCCACCCCACAAAGGGATCTGGGGTG
>NZ_FOKH01000039.1:0-64821 GCF_900111955.1 Pseudomonas sp. NFIX10
TTCTCGCGGAGTAACTTGTGATGCTGATAATCTGTTGACTAGCAGTCTGACTCCACAAGCACCCACACGAATTGCTTGATTCAGTTGTTAAAGAGCGGTTGGCTGAGCCTTTCGTCTCAACCGAGGCGCGCATTCTACAGCGCCCCGTGTATCTGTCAAGCGGTTATTTTCAGAAATCTTCAAAGTTTCGCTTCGGAAACCTCAACAACTTCAACCACTTGCACTTCCGATCTCTCGTTAGCGGGAGGCGAATTCTACAGCGTTACTCGCTGCTGTCAACACCTCTTTTTCACCGCTTTCGACCGAGAAGATCGAACCGCATATAGAGCCAAACAACACTGCTCTACCTGCTCCTTCCGAGCTTCGATGAACTGAAGCCCTGCACCTTCGAAACCTATTTAACTCGTTGAATCTCAAGGAATTTTACGTTTCGACTGCGCCGGAAGTGGGGCGAATTATAGACGTCCAGAATCTGCCGTCAACCCTTAATTTCGCTTTTCTATCTATCGCCCAACATGGCACTTAAATATGCCCGGTATGTAGACGGAATCGCTGCGTATGCGCAATATACTGCTCAACGCAGCCTCCCCGCCTTTATTCTGGACGACACTTCGTAATGACGCTCCCCCCACATCGCAGCCTGGCTTCTACCCTGTACCCGGTTGCCCTGCTATTGATCGCCATGGCTTCCATTCAAACAGGAGCCTCCCTCGCCAAAAGCATATTCCCGGTAGTGGGTGCACAAGGCACTACGACGCTGCGACTCATTTTCGCCAGCCTCATCATGCTGTTAATGCTCCGCCCCTGGCGCGCCAAGCTCACCGGCCAATCCCTGCGCACGGTGATCGTTTACGGTATGGCACTGGGCGGCATGAACTTCCTCTTCTATATGTCGGTTCGCACCGTTCCACTGGGCATTGCCGTGGCGTTGGAATTCACCGGGCCTCTGGCAGTCGCCATTTACGCCTCCCGCCGGGCAATCGACTTTCTCTGGATTGCCTTGGCAGTGGTTGGCCTGCTGCTGCTCATACCGACCGGTGCGACCAGTACCGGTATCGATCTGATTGGAGCCGGCTACGCGCTGGGTGCCGGTTTCTGCTGGGCGTTGTACATCCTGTTCGGTCAGAAAGCCGGAGCGGACAATGGCGTGCAGACTGCCGCACTGGGAGTCATGATCGCAGCCCTGTTCGTCGCGCCTATCGGCATTGTCCACGCCGGCGCCGCACTGCTCACACCGAGCCTGATTCCAATCGCCATCGGCGTCGCCATCCTATCCACAGCCCTGCCCTACACACTGGAAATGATCGCCCTGACTCGAATGCCTGCCCGCACCTTCGGCACCTTGATGAGCGTCGAACCAGCCATCGCGGCCTTGTCGGGGCTGGTCTTTCTCCAGGAATACCTGTCCCTGGCCCAGTGGATGGCCATTACCTGCATCATCCTCGCGTCGGTGGGCGCAACGCTGACCATGGCCAGTACCGCAAAGCCTGCTGTCGCGGTAGATTGAATCAGGATTTAACGAAGGTCTGGCATTTGCCGCGCATTTAGGCCATGTTTAGGCCAGTAACCTAATGCCAGACATGGATTTTTTCATACAGGACGTCATGAACGCTTCAAGCAAGAGCGAACACGATCGCACGCAGGCATAAGATCCGCGGCGGTTATAAGGACGGGAATGAAACGAATTTTGATACTGATCGCCGTACTTGCAGTAGCGGGCTGTGCGGCAACATCGAAAACTGAAGTCAAACGTGGCAAAAAGGGTCTGCACATCAATTGCTCCGGCCTGTCCTCATCCTGGGACCAGTGCGCTGCCAGTGCCGCCAATGCATGTGCTCCCAAGGGTTACAAGGTCATTGCCAAGTCCGGCGACGTCGTCGAAGAACCAGGGGATTATCCCTTCGGGCTCAATCCCGCCGGCTATACCAGCCGCAGCATGATCGTCATCTGCAAATAGATCAGCTTAGCCGAGCCCTTGTTCGGCGATTCGACGACTGATGTCCTCATGGTTGGACTTGAGGACGTCACGCTGGACCTGCGGTGTGACCAGCATCCGCGCGACAACCAACGCCCCCACGCATTGAGACAGAATGGCCCAGGCCAGGCTGTCGCTCCCCAGTATCCGCGCCCAGCTTTCGTGCAGACGACAGATCCACGTTTGCGCCGCCTCCCTCACCTGGACATCCGATCGTGCGATCTCAGCGCCCAATACCGGTAACGCACACCCTCCCTCCGGCTGCTCGACATGGCTCATGCTCAGGTACTGCTTGAGGCAGCGCTCCAGCTTCATCGAGTCCATGGTGCCGTCGCCGCCCAAGCGACCCAGGCTTTGAGTCAACTCCCGCTCGACAATGGCTTTGAAAAGCTCATCCTTGGACGAGAAGTGACTATAGAACGCACCGCCGCTCAACCCGATCGCTTTCATCAGGCCGTCGACACCGACCGTAGAGAAACCGGATTTCTTGGCGGACACGGCACTGCTGGCCAGCAGTTTCTCGCGGGTTTCCATTTTGTGATTGGCTGAATAACGCATGGCCCTGCCCCCTGATTGCTCACCTTGACGCTTGCCGGACCTTAGCATAACGTCCGTTTAGCTAACGATCGTTTACCCATGAGGCAGACCATGAATAACAAGAAAGTCGTACTGGTTGTTGGCGCCGGCGATGCCACCGGCGGAGCGATTGCCAAACGCTTTGCGCAGGAAGGTTTCGTGGCCTGTGTTACCCGTCGCAGTGCTGACAAACTCCAGCCGCTTGTGGATGGAATCCGCGCCCAGGGCGGCGAAGCCCACGGGTTTGCCTGTGATGCACGTAAAGAAGACGATGTGATCGCACTCATCGAGCAAATCGAGAACCAGATCGGCCCGATCGAAGCCTTTGTGTTCAACATCGGCGCCAACGTTCCCTGCAGCATCCTCGAAGAAACCGCACGCAAGTATTTCAAGATTTGGGAGATGGCCTGTTTCTCAGGTTTTCTCAATGCCCGGGAAGTGGCCAAGCGCATGGTCAAGCGCGAACGCGGAACCATCCTGTTTACCGGGGCAACGGCGGGACTGCGCGGCGCTGCGGGGTTCGCTGCGTTCGCAGGCGCCAAACATGGCATTCGTGCACTGGCACAAAGCATGGCCCGGGAACTGGGACCGCTGAATATTCATGTGGCCCATGTGGTGGTGGATGGCGCCATCGACACCGACTTCATCCGCGATCATTTCCCGGAAAAATATGCCACCAAGGATCAGGACGGCATCCTGAATCCTGAACATATCGCCGACAGCTACTGGTATCTGCACAGCCAACCTCGCGACGCCTGGACCTTCGAGCTGGACCTGCGCCCCTGGAACGAACGCTGGTAAGCCCTCCCCTCATAACAACAAGAGAGCAGATACCATGAGCAAATCAGTGGAGTTCTACTTCGATCTCGGCAGCCCGACCACCTACCTGGCCTATACCCAGTTGCCGGCGTTGTGTGCGCAGACAAACAGCCAGTTGATCTATCGTCCGATGTTATTGGGCGGCGTCTTCAAGGCAACCGGCAACGCATCACCGGCGACAGTGCCAGCCAAGAACCCTTACCTGTTCAAGGATCTGAATCGCTTCGCCAAGCGCTACGGCGTCGCCTTCCAGTTCAATCCTTACTTCCCCATCAACACACTGCTGCTGATGCGCGCGGTGACCGCCATGCAACTGCGCCATCCCGAACGCTTCGAGGCCTTCGTCGATTGCCTGTTCCGCGCCTTTTGGGTGAACGCCCGCAACCTCAATGACCCCGCGACTGTCGCAGCCGTTCTGAACGAAGGCGGTTTCGACGCCGACCATGTGCTGGCCCTGACGAGCGACGAGCAGGTCAAGCGAGCACTCAAGAGCGCCACCGAAGACGCCATCGGACGAGGCGTGTTCGGTGCCCCGAGCATGTTTGTCGGCGACGAGCTGTTCTTCGGCCAGGATCGGCTGGACTTCGTCCGTGAAGCCCTCGCCTGATCCTCTACCTCAAATCGCCATCGTCCGGGTGTTGAGCCACTGCAGTGCGTCACCGTCCAGCAACGGGCTCAATCGACGCTGAACCTCGGCGTGGTAAGCGTTGAACCAGTCTTTTTCGTCCTGGGTCAGCAGCGAAGGCTCCAGGCAACGGGTGTCGATCGGGCACAGGGTGAGGGTTTCGAACTCGAGGAACTCGCCGAACTCGCTGCTTCCGGCTTCGCGGTTCAACACCAGGTTCTCGATGCGCACACCCCAACGGCCGGGACGATAAGTGCCCGGCTCGATCGAGGTGATCATGCCGGCCTGCATCGCCGTTTGCGGCGCGGCAGCGGCTTGATAGGCAATCACCTGCGGGCCTTCGTGGACATTGAGGAAATAGCCGACACCATGGCCGGTCCCGTGGCCGTAATCGACTTGCTCCGCCCAGATCGGTGCACGGGCGATGGCATCCAGCAAGGGCGAAAGAATGCCCCGCGGAAATTTGGCCCGGGACAGGGCAATCACACCCTTGAGCACACGGGTGCAGTCACGTTTCTGCTCGGCGGTGGGCGTTCCGACCGGCACCATGCGGGTGATGTCAGTGGTGCCCCCCAGGTACTGGCCCCCGGAATCGATCAGCAACAGGCCATCACCTTCGATGACGGCGTGGGCCTCTTGCGTGGCGTGATAATGGGGCATCGCGCCGTTGGCGTTAAAGGCGGCGATGGTATTGAAGCTCAGGGAGACGAAATCCGGCCGACGTGTGCGGGCGGCAGTCAGGTGCTCGTCGATGGTCAACTCGGTGATACGCTCGCGCCCCCAGGCCCCTTCCAGCCAGGCGAAGAATTCACAGAGCGCCGCGCCGTCCTGCTCCATGGCCCGACGGATGTGCTCGGCGTCGGCCAGGCTTTTACGGGACTTGGCCAGCGTCGTTGGATTGAGACCTTCGATCAGCTTCACGCCACTGCCCAGGTTATCCAGCAAGCCGACCGTCACCCGCGCCGGATCGACCTGCAGATTCGCGCCGTCCGGCACTTCGCGCAACGCGGCGGCGGCTTCGCTGTAATCGCGCAGGGTCACGCCGTCCTGCTCCAGGACGGCACGCAGCGGTGCGTCAATCTTGTCCAGGGCCACGAACAGCGTTGCTTGCTGCTGGCTGATCAAGGCAAAGGAAACGAACACGGGGTTGAACGACACATCTGCTCCACGCAGGTTGAACAACCAGGCGATGTCATCCAGCGTGGCGATGAAATGCCAGTCGGCACCACGCTCCTGGAGGGATTCGCGCAGCTTGGCGAGTTTTTCGACCCGGCTGACGGTCGCCTGGGGCGGCAAATGGGCGTAGACCGGTTGATCCGGCAGGCCTGGACGATCGGTCCAGACCTCCTTGAGCAGGTCGATGTCGGTGCGCAACCGCGCGCCGCGTTCGGCGAGCTTGCCGCCCAGGGTGCGGGCCGATGCCACGGCCATGACCGCACCGTCGACCGCAACCACCCCACCTTCAGGCGTTTGTTCGGCCAGCCAGTCCAGGGGGCCGGGCTGGCCTGGGATCAGCTTGACCAGCTCGATACCACTGCCCTCCAGCTCCTTGGTGGCCTGTTCCCAATAACGGCTGTCGGCCCAGACGCCGGCGAAACTGCCGGTCACGATCAAGGTCCCCACCGAACCATGGAACCCCGACAACCATTGCCGCCCCTGCCAGTAACCCGGCAAGTATTCAGACAGGTGCGGGTCGGCCGATGGCACCAGCAGCGCGTGAATACCCTCTCGGCTCATCAGTTGGCGGATTCGGGCCAGGCGCTGGGGAACCAGTCCATGGGGCAAAGGCTCGGTGCTCATTGTTTCTCCTGCTCATTGATGTTGTTGTTCGATGCCGAATTCGGCTTATGGGGTCGTGGCCCAGAACGCCGGCGCAGCCGCGCACGCCGCCTTGATCAGCCGCACCGCCTCGTCGATATCCTGCTCGGTGGTAAAGCGCCCCAGGCTCAAGCGGATGGTCCGCCCGGCGGCACGGGCATCGTGCCCCAGGGCCAGCAGCACGTGGGACGGGGTGTTGTGCGCCGAATTGCAGGCCGAGGTCGCGGAAAATGCAATCGATGCGCCCAATGTCGCCGGGTTGAACTCACCTTCGTTGAACGTCAGGCTCAGCGTGTGGGGAATCCGGCGGCTCGCACTGCCGTTAATACGCACACCGGGCAACGCCAGCAGCGGCTCGAGCAAACGATTGCGCAACCGGGCGATTTTAGCGAGTTCTTCGTCGAATGCCGCGGCTGCCAGTTCGAATGCGGCGCCCATGGCTGCAATCTGGTGGGTCGCCAGGGTTCCGGAGCGCAAACCGCCCTCATGTCCACCGCCATGAATCTGCGCCGATAGCCGTGGCCGGGCACGGTCGCCGACGTAGAGCGCACCGATGCCCTTGGGACCGTAGATTTTATGCGCGGAAAAAGACATCAGGTCCACCGGCCAGCGAGACAGGTCGATCCACACCTTGCCGGCGCCCTGGGCCGCGTCCACATGAAACAACGCACCGTGCTCGCGAACGATCTCGCCAATGGCGACGACGTCGTTGACGGTGCCCAGCTCGTTGTTCACCAGCATCAGCGAGACCAGGAACGTGTCTTCGCGCAACGCCTCGCGAACCGCTTGCGGGCTGATCAGGCCCTCGGCGTCCGGCGCCAGCCAGGTAACCGCGACGCCACTTTCCTCGAGCTGGCGTGCTGTATCGAGAATCGCCTTGTGCTCGATCAGGCTGGTGATGACATGGCCGACAGAACCACTGCGTGCCTGAGCCACACCCTTGAGGGCCAGGTTGTTGGATTCGGTGGCGCCGGAAGTCCAGACGATCTGTTCGGGCTGGGCCCCCACCAATTGCGCCACCTGCTGGCGGGCACGCTCCACCGAGCGCCGGGCCTCCTGGCCGAAGGCATGGGAACTGGAAGCCGGGTTGCCGAAGTTGCCGTCAAAGCCCAGACACTCGACCATGACCCGGATGACCCGCTCATCCACCGGCGTGGTGGCGGCGTAATCGAAATACAAAGGACGTTTATTCATAGGAAACTCGCAGAGACTGCTCCGGGATCAGGCGCCCTCGTTGGATTCGAGACTAGCAATACCTGATCGTAAACCTTAAAGAAGTCGGACTTCGTTTAAAAGTGCGTAGGAACGCTCCTGAACAGCGAGCTTAGCAGGCATCGCCTCGAAGCTCAGCCCTCAACGGATGCTTTCGAGCAACAAGGGATACATCGAAGCGACCAGCAACAGCGCCATGCCCCAGTTGAACAAGCGCAGCCAGCGACGATCACGCAACAGGTTGCGCAACAGGCTGCCGCATACCACCCACAGGCTCACGCTTGGCAGGTTGATCAAGGCAAACACCGCCGCAATCACCAGCACATTGAAGAAATAACCCTGGAGGGGCGTGTAGGTACTGATAGCGCCAATGGCCATGATCCAAGCCTTGGGATTGACCCATTGGAACGCCGCTGCGCCCCAATAGCTGATGGGCGTATTGTTCCCCGGCTGGCTGTCCGAAACCGGGCCGGAGTGGGCTATTTTCCACGCCAGGTACAACAGGTAGGCCGCACCGATGTAGCGCAGCGCGGTATAGAGCAGTGGATACGTCTGGAAAACCGCGCCCAGGCCAAGGCCCACCGCCAGCACCAGGGAAAAGAAGCCGCAGGTAATACCCAGCATGTGTGGAATGGTGCGGTTGAAACCGAAATTGACACCCGAGGCCAGCAACATGGTGTTGTTAGGACCTGGCGTGATCGAAGTCACCAGGGCAAACAGGGCGAAGCCCAGCAGCAGGTCAAGCGAAAGGGTCATGTCAGGTCAGTCCATCAGGGGCGGTCAGTCAAGTCATGACCCTACCCCACGTCCTGGCGCAAACCCACGGACAGTGGGCAAAACTTTGAGCGGTACAGTCCTTCAGCTAGACCGGCCAGGCTGTTGCACGACCTGCTCGGCACTCATCTGGCCCTGATCGTCGAACCCCACGTTTTTCTGCGACGAGCCAAGCAGTTCGGCTTTTTTCGCGTGGTATTCCTCGAATGAAAGGCCACGGCGATTCAAGGCTTCAAGGGCCAGCTCGCGGGTCTCATCGGCGGTGTAGGGGCGCAGCTCCGGGGAAGAGCTGGCACAGCCGCCCAGGAGGGTGGCGGTCAAGAGCAGCAAAACGGCAAAGGTACGGTTCATGGCGAGTGTCCGGTGTTCTGGAGTTGGGCGATGAACAAAGGCTACCCGCCGGCCCTGCGCGGCAGAAATCAACCCTCTCGATAGTGGGTATTGCCTGCCTGGATCAACCGTTGCGCTTAATCGACCAACTGGCAATGCAACGCGTTGTCCAGGCTGCGCTCGATGTTGCGTAGCACCTGGAACGAAGCGAACGTCACGGCTTTGGCGCGGTGAGCCTGGATCAGCCGCCAGAAACCCTGCTCGCCATTTTCGACACTTCGAAGTGCCGCCTCGCCTGCCTCGCGGGTCTGCCACTGCAAATAGTTGAGCACGCGTCGACCATCGTCGCTGGCCTGGATACTGGCACTCAGGAACCCCTGGTGGTCCCGGGCCAGGCGCTCGGTCTGTTCCGACAAGGCGGTTATCAGCGCCTGCTGCCATTGAGGTTCGATGTCGAATTCCATCAGTTGGGTGAAACTGCGATTGTTCCTTGGCGATTGCATGAAAGGTCCCCTATGCAGGTCAGGCGAATCTTGCGATCCGAAGGCGTGCAGGGTAAAACCTCTAGTTAACTTGAGGTCAAGCGGTGAATTGAAACAATGGCGCAGATCGATATCCACAAGGAACTCACCGTCGGCCAGGTGGCTGCCCGCAGCGGCGTGACGGTCACCGCCCTGCACTTCTACGAATCCAAGGGGCTGATCAAAAGCACGCGCAACCCAGGTAACCAACGTCGTTACCCACGGGCGGTATTGCGTCGCGTGGCACTGATCAAGGTCGCCCAGCGCCTGGGCATTCCGTTGGCGGAAATCGGCGAGGCGTTGAACAACCTGCCGGACAACCGTGCCCCGACGGCCGCCGACTGGCAGACCTTGTCGGCACAGTGGAGCCGGGACCTGGACGAACGCATCAACCAATTGATGACGCTGCGTGATCGACTCAACGGTTGCATCGGCTGCGGATGCCTGTCGATGGAAACTTGTCCGCTGCGCAATCAGGGCGACGTACTGGGCCAACGCGGGCCGGGGGCGCATCTGCTGGAATCGCCTTGAAGCGTTCGTCGGCCCCCGCGTCCAGCCAGGGTCGCTGGCCTATAGTGGAGGAGCGCAAATCGACGAAGACTCTCTTCGCCTCCCTATAACAAAAGGAGAAACGTCATGGGCGTCAATGCCATTCCCGAAGGTTTCCATAACATCACGCCCTACCTGGGCATTCAAAAAGCTGCCGAAGCCATCGACTTCTACAAAAAAGCCTTCAATGCCACCGAGGTCATGCGCCTGGCCATGCCCGACGGGGGCATCGGGCATGCCGAGCTGCGGATCAACGGTTATCCGATCATGCTGGGCACGCCTTGCGATCAAGGCCCCTTGAGTAATCCGGACCCATCGCCATCGGTCGGCCTGCATTTATATGTCGAGGACGTGGACAGCGCATTTGCCCAGGCCATTGCCGCCGGTGGCACGGTGATTTCCGAGATCAAGGACCAGTTTTACGGAGATCGCAGCGGCACCCTGAAGGATCCCTATGGGCATCTGTGGTTCCTCGCGACGCACAAGGAAGATCTGAGCCAGGAACAGATCGAGCAACGGGCCAGGGAGATGTTTCAACAGGGCTGACCGGTGTCTGTGGCTAGGGGGCCCGCTCCCTAGCCACAGAAGACACTGAAACTGAACGCGAAACATTTTCTTTCATCTTCCCCTTCAGGATTACGATCGCTCGTTCGTCTTAATTAGATGCAGCAGGCCGCGTCGGCAAAAGCCACGGTCTGCCTTTTTGGGTTCAGGGTGTTGCGAAGCCCGTAATACGGAACCTTTCATCGAATCAAGACGTTCAATCATGTCGAAGAAATCCCGCTCCAAACTCTGGTTCCTGGTCCATAGCTGGCTGGCATTGCCCATCTGGTTCTTCGTGCTCATCGTCTGCGTGACCGGCACCCTCGCGGTGGTCAGCCAGGAGATCGTCTGGCTGGCCAATCCTGACATGCGGGCCAGCAAGCCCTCGGATGATGCCCCGCTGCTCAGCTATGAGCAGGTGATTGCCTCGATCAAGCAAGCCCAACCGCAAACCCAGGTGCAAAGCATCGCGCGTCCGGACGAGTCGCATTTTGCCCTGGAGGCCAAGGTGACCTATCCCGACGGGCGCCCCGACACGGTCTACGTCAATCCGTATAGCGGCGTCATCCAGGGCTCGGCACCGTCGTTCAATTTCAGGGGCTTCACCCGCGCTCTGCACGGATGGTGGCTGGTGCCGTTCACCAACGGCTACAGCTGGGGCTGGTACCTTGTGTCGCTTCTGGGGCTACCGTTGCTGGCGTCCCTGGTGACCGGGCTGGTGGTCTACAAGCGCTTCTGGAAAGGCTTTTTCCGTCCAACCTTGCGTATCCGCCACGGCGCCCGCATTTTCTGGGGCGACTTCCACCGGCTCAGCGGTATCTGGTCGATCTGGTTCATCGCGGTCATCTCTGTCACTGGCACCTGGTTCCTGATCGAAGCCTTGCTGTCCGACAACCAGATTTCCATCTCCAGCGCCCCGGTCATCCCGGTCGTCGCCCGGGAAAGCGTGCCCTTGTCCGCCGATGGCGTTGCGCCGCCGCAACTGAACCTGGACCGGGCCATAGAGATCGCCCGGCAGCGCATCCCAGGCTTGAAAGCGAGCTTTGTCAGCCTGCCCGGCAACGCCTACAGCCATCTGGAAGTCGGCGGCCGTGGTTGGTACCCGCTGATGTACCAGACCGCCACCATCAATCCCTACAACGGTGAAGTGGCGGCCTCGCGGTTGCTGTCGGACCGCACGACGCTGGAGTTCGTCACCGAGTCCATGCGCCCACTGCACACCGGGGATTTCGGCGGCCTCTGGATCAAACTCATCTGGTTCTTCTTCGGCCTGATCCTGAGCATGATGGTCCTCAGCGGGTTGCTGATCTGGACCAAACGCACCGCCCTGGCCACCGCCAATGCGTTCAAGCGCAGCCAAAAACCTGCACGTGAAACCCGAGCTGCCCGGACATTGCAGCCGTCCATGCAACGTGAATCGCCGGAGGGCAACCTGTGAACTCGTCCAACACAGCCTCGCCACCGTCACGCCTGAGCCTGTTCTGGCATAAATGGCGCTTCCATCTCAACGTCTTGCTGCTGCTGATTCCCCTGGGATTCATGCCTAAATACCTTTCCGAAGCCGCCCTGTTCCGCGGTGATGCCGGGCTTGGCGAGCGGGACGTCGGTGAAGTCCAGGTCGGTCCCTGGAGCCTGCGCCTGGCGGAATTTCGCAACGAGGCCCCCCGCGTCCAAGGGCCTGCCGGGCCGATGAAGCACTTCAACGCCGCCCTGTGCCAGAGCTGTATCGGCCAGGTCAAGGCCACTTACCTGCGCATCGGCAAGCCCCGCAGCCTGCGCGCCGCCGGGGTGATTTTCTTCGGCTCGCCCTATCGCATGGGCGCCTTGTTGCCGGTCCCGCCAAAGACCCAGCCCGATGCCGAACTGTGGATAACCCTCGAAGGTTGGGACGGTTCGATGCATCAGGCCTCCATTCCCCTGAGCCAAGCCTCCCCGGCCACCGTCGCCTGGCTGAAGCACCAAGGAGCCAAACCATGACCCTCCGCGTTTTATCCAAGGGCCTGGCGCTGTTGCTCTGCGCAGGCGCAAGCACCAGCGTCCTGGCCCACAACCCGATGTGCGAGTGCAAGGCCATCGACGCCGAGCAGATCCAATGCACAGGTGGTTTTTCCGACGGCAGCGGTGCGCCTGGGGTAACCCTGGACGTGATCGGTTATGACGAAACCATCCTAGTCCCGGGCAAGCTCGGCGCTGACTCGAAGCTGACCTTCAAGAAACCGAACGCTGAATTCTACGTGCTCTTCGACGCCGGCCCCGGCCACGTGGTGGAAATCGACCAAGCCGACATCGAGGCCCCATGAGCAACGTCACGACTCAAGTCATCCGCCCCGCCGGCGCGGGCCATGAAACCCTGTACGTGTTGCTGCTCTGCCTGGTCATCGTACTGGTGGCCGGGTCCGTGGTGGCCTGGCATGGCAAAGCCGAGGACACGCCTCACCTGGCCTCGAACCAACTCGACGCCCGCCGCGACCTCAGCGCCGCCGAGCAAGGCATCTATGCCGACCTGCGGGTGACCCTGGATGAAATCCGCTTGCTGCGCGAAGACCAACCCACCCTGCCCAACCCGCAAACCCTGGCCGAAGAAGGCTTCGCGCCGTTCGCCCAGGACGCCAGTTCCGTCAGCCGGGGCGGCCACGCCTGGCAACAACTGCGGGACCAGGCCTACTTCGGCGCCAGTGCCAATCCCTCGGTGGCCGGTTCGTTTCTGATGCGCATCGGCGAAGCGTCCGACGCCGCCCCGGACATCTGGCTCAACCGCGGCACTGGCCTCGCGACGCCCACCGCCCTGGACGATGCGGCGTTGTCCGCCGCTGGCTGGCAACAGATCGTCGCGCAATTCGATGCCGGCGTAACCCGCCAGCACCGGCACTGACCCCCACGCCCTCATTCGAGAGAAGACCGTTTGCCCATGCCTATTGCCTCCCAACGCCGACCCTTGCTGCGCTTGCTGTTGATCGGCCTGCTGGCCTGCCTGTTCACCTCGCCGGTGAGCGCCGAAACCGCCAAGCGCCTGCGCATCGGCATCACCTTGCACCCGTATTACAGCTACGTGGCCAACATCGTCGGCGACAAGGCCGAGGTCGTGCCGCTGATCCCGGCCGGTTTCAACCCCCACGCCTATGAACCACGGGCCGAAGACATCAAGCGCATCAGCGGCCTCGACGTGATCGTGCTCAACGGCGTGGGCCATGACGACTTCGCCGACCGCATGATCGCCGCCAGCGAAACCCCGGACGTGAAGGTGATCGAGGCCAACGAAAACGTGCCCCTGCTGGCCGCCACCGGCACCGCGGCCCGAGGCGCGGGCAAGGTCGTGAACCCGCACACCTTCCTGTCCATCAGCGCCTCCATCGCCCAGGTCAATAACATCGCCCGGGAACTGGGCAAGCTCGACCCGGACAACGCCAAGGCCTATACCCAGAACGCCCGCGCCTATGGCAAGCGCCTGCGGCAGATGCGCGCCGCCGCCCTGGCGAAGCTGACCCAGGCCCCCAATGCCGAATTGCGCGTGGCCACGGTGCACGCCGCCTACGACTACCTGCTGCGCGAATTCGGCCTGGAAGTGACCGCCGTGGTCGAACCGGCCCATGGCATCGAACCGAGCCCCAGCCAATTGAAGAAAACCATCGACCAACTGCGGGAGCTGGACGTGAAGGTGATCTTCTCGGAGATGGATTTCCCCTCCACCTACGTCGACACCATCCAACGTGAATCGGGCGTGAAGCTGTACCCGCTCTCGCACATCTCCTACGGCGACTACAGCGCCGAGAAGTACGAAAAGGAAATGGCCGGCAACCTCGACACCGTGGTCCGGGCGATACAGGAGTCCGGCGCATGACCGTCCAGGAACCCCTCACCCTGCAACGTGTCGGTCCCTTGATCGAGTTCGCCGAGGTCAGCCTGAACCTGGGCCGCACCACCATTCTCGACAACGTGGCCTTTCAGGTGGAGTCCGGCAGCATCCATGCCCTGGTCGGTCCCAATGGCGGCGGCAAGAGTTCGCTGATCAAGACCTTGCTGGGGCAAATGCCACACCAGGGACGCTTGAGCCTGCAATGGCCGGGCGAACCCGGAGTGATCGGCTACGTACCCCAGGCGCTGGAATTCGACCGGGGCCTGCCCATGACCGTGGACGATTTCATGGCGGCGATGTGTCAGCGGCGGCCGGCGTTTCTCGGCTTGAGCAAGCATTACGCCGGCGCCATCGGCCAGGCCCTGGAGCGGGTCGGCATGCAGGACAAGCGCAAGCGGCGCATGGGCGCGCTGTCCGGCGGCGAGCGCCAGCGGGTGTTGCTGGCCCAGGGGTTGATTCCCTCGCCGCAATTGCTGGTGCTGGATGAACCGATGTCGGCCCTGGACGAGGCCGGTATCCAGGTGTTCGAACGGTTGCTGCAGGATTGGCGCCAGGCCGGGATCACCGTGCTGTGGATCGAACATGACCTGGAAGCCGTCGGGCGCCTGGCCGATCGTGTCACCGGCCTGAATCGCCGCGTGCTGTTCGACGGCCCGCCACGCCAGACCTTGACCCCGGAACGGCTGCTGACGCTGTTTTCCACCCATCCACGCACGAACGGGAGCGCGGTCTGATGAGTTATGAAGCCTTTCGTTTGATGGTCCAGGGCTGGGCCTCGGCCGGTTACCTGCCAGAAGCGCTGGCCTATGGGTTCGTGGTCAATGCGTTGCTGGCCGGACTGCTGATCGGCCCGGTGCTGGGCGGCCTCGGCACGCTGGTGGTGGTCAAGCGCTTCGCGTTTTTCTCCGAGGCGGTGGGCCATGCGGCGCTCACCGGCGTGGCCATCGGCATCCTGCTCGGCGAACCCTACACCGGGCCTTACGGCAGCCTGTTCGGCTACTGCCTGTTGTTCGGCATCCTGCTCAATTACCTGCGCAACCGCACCGGCCTGGCACCCGATACGCTGATCGGTGTCTTCCTGTCGGTGTCCCTGGCCCTGGGCGCCAGCCTGCTGTTGATCCTGGCGGGCAAGATCAATGTGCACATCCTGGAAAACGTATTGTTCGGCTCGGTGCTGACGGTCAATGGCAATGACCTGCTGGTGCTGGCGGTGGTCGGCTCGCTGGTGATGGCCCTGGCCTTGCCGCTGTACAACCGCATCATGCTCGCCAGCTTCAACCCGCAACTGGCGGCGGTGCGCGGGGTGGCGGTCAAGACCCTGGACTACCTGTTCGTGGTCCTGGTGACGCTGATCACCGTGGCGGCGGTGAAAGTCATCGGCGCCATTCTGGTGGGCGCGTTGCTGGTGATTCCCGCCGCGGCGGCGCGCTTGCTCAGTCAATCACTGAAAGGCTTTTTCTGGTGCTCAGTGCTGATCGCCACCGTCAGCACCTTGTGCGGGATCCTCGCGCCGATTGTGTTCGACCTACCGATCCCGTCCGGCGCCGCGATCATCCTGGTGGCCGGCATCGCCTTCGCCCTGAGCGCCATCGCCCGCGGCGTCG
This sequence comes from Pseudomonas sp. NFIX10, assembly GCF_900111955.1. Taxonomy (NCBI): domain Bacteria; kingdom Pseudomonadati; phylum Pseudomonadota; class Gammaproteobacteria; order Pseudomonadales; family Pseudomonadaceae; genus Pseudomonas; species Pseudomonas sp. NFIX10. The sequence continues at coordinate 15,200 of NZ_FOKH01000039.1, forward strand.
TCCCCAGCCTCAAAGGGAATCTTGGATAATGGTTTTTTCATTGCGACAACTGACCCTGGCCGTCGCGTTGTGCGGCGTGGCCGTCACCTCATCATTCGCCGGCGAAAAGGTTCGTCTGCTGGCATCGCTGCCAGTCACCTATGGCTTGGGCGAGGCCTTGCTCAAGGGCACCGAGGTCAGCCTGGAGCGGGCCGCGCCCGCCAATCTGCCCGGCACCCGCCAGAGTGCCTACTTCAGCGGTCGTGGCGCGCCGGCCTTGAGCAAACTGGCCAGCGCTGCCGACGGGGTGATCGGCCTGCGCTCGCTATGGCCGGACGATCCGCTGTACCCCATGGCCCGACGCAGCAATATCCGCATCGTCGAAGTCGATGCCGCGCGCCCGGTGGACGGCGCCCTTCCCGGTATCGCCGTGCAACCGGGCATGGCCGACGGGCTGGCGAGCCAGCCGTGGATGGCCAGCCATAACCTCGGGCGCATGGCCGACGTGATCGCCGCCGACCTGGTGCGCCTGGCCCCGGCGGACAAAGCGAAAATCGACGCCAACCTGGCGGCACTCAAGCAGCGCCTGCTCAAACTCAGCGCCGACAGCGAAAAACGCCTCGCCAGCGCCGATAACCTGAGCGTGGTCAGCCTGAGCGAGCATTTCGGCTACCTGATCAGTGGGCTCAACCTGGACGCCATCAGCACCGATACCCGGCCCGATGCCGAATGGACCGCCGAAACCCTCAAGCAATTGAGTGCGACGTTGAAGGACAACGACGTGGCGCTGGTGCTCCATCATCGCCAGCCTTCGGATGCGTTGAAGGCAGCCATTGCCGAGGGCGGCAGCCGATTGCTGGTGCTCAGCACCGATGCGGCCGATCCGGTGGCGGAACTGGAGAGTAATGTGGGACTGGTGGTCGCGGCGCTGACGAAGAGCTGATTGCACGAATGCGGTCCCCGTGTGGGAGCGGGCTTGCTCGCGAATGCGATCATACAGTCAACTTTTATGGCGACTGACACACCGTCTTCGCGAGCAAGCCCGCTCCCACAGGTTTCACTTGAGGCTGGCTGTCAGCCCAAAACATCCCCCGGCACCCGCACGAACCCTTCCATCAATACCCGCGCGCTGCGGCTCATGATGGCTTTTTTAACGGTCCATTCGCCGTTGACCACGCTGGCCTCGGCGCCGACGCGCAAGGTACCGGAGGGGTGGCCGAAGCGTACGGCGTTACGTTCGATGCCGCCGGCGGCCAGGTTCACCAGGGTACCGGAAATCGCCGCGGCCGTGCCGATGGCCACCGCTGCGGTGCCCATCATGGCGTGGTGCAACTTGCCCATGGACAACGCCCGCACCAACAAGTCGACATCCCCCGCCGCCACGGCTTTTCCGCTGGAGGAAAGGTAATCCGCCGACGGTGCGACAAACGCCACTTTCGGTGTGTGCTGGCGCTGGGCGGCTTCGTCCAGGTGCTTGATCAAGCCCATGCGCAAGGCACCGTGGGCGCGAATGGTTTCGAACATGGCCAACGCCTTGGGATCGCTGTTGATCGCCCCCTGCAATTCAGTGCCGGTGTAGCCGACATCGCGGGCATTGATGAAAATCGTCGGGATCCCCGCGTTGATCAGCGTCGCCTTGAAGGTGCCAACACCGGGCACTTCCAAGTCGTCCACCAGGTTGCCGGTGGGAAACATCGAGCCACCACCGCCCTCCTCCTCGGCCGCCGGGTCCATGAATTCCAATTGCACTTCGGCCGCTGGAAAGGTCACGCCGTCGAGTTCAAAGTCACCGGTTTCCTGCACTACGCCCTCGGTGATTGGCACATGGGCGATGATGGTCTTGCCGATGTTGGCCTGCCAGATCCGTACCACGGCCACGCCGTTTTGCGGAATACGGTCGGGCGCCACCAGACCACTGCCGATGGCAAACGACCCCACCGCCGCCGACAGGTTGCCGCAGTTGCCGCTCCAGTCCACGAACGGCTTATCGATGGACACCTGGCCGAACAGGTAATCGACATCGTGGTCGGCCCGGGTGCTCCTGGACAGGATCACGGTCTTGCTGGTGCTGGACGTTGCGCCGCCCATGCCATCGATCTGTTTCTCGTACGGGTCAGGGCTGCCGATCACCCGCAACAGCAGGGCATCGCGGACCGGGCCAGGCACGCGAGCCGCTTCGGGCAGGTCCTGCAAGCTGAAGAACACGCCTTTGCTGGTGCCCCCACGCATGTAGGTCGCGGGGATCTTGATTTGAGGCGAGTGAGCCATGTGCTCTAACTCCTGAAAAAAAGGGTGGCCGGAGAACGGACCACCCAAGCGATTTAAACGGCCACCGCCGATTCCAGGAAGTCCTGGGCAAAGCGTTGCAGCACGCCCCCGGCTTCATAGATCGACACTTCTTCGGCGGTATCGAGACGGCAGGTCACCGGTACTTGGATGCGCTCGCCGTTCTTGCGAGTGATAACCAGGGTCAGCGTCGCCCGCGGCGTGCGTTCGCCGATCACGTCATAGACTTCGCTGCCATCGATGCCCAGGGTCTTGCGATCGGTGCCCGGCTGGAACTCCAGCGGCAACACGCCCATGCCCACCAGATTGGTGCGGTGGATGCGTTCGAAACCTTCGGCGGCGATCGCCTCGACACCGGCCAGGCGCACGCCCTTGGCCGCCCAATCCCGGGACGAACCCTGGCCGTAGTCGGCGCCGGCAATGATGATCAGCGGCTGCTTGCGCTCCATGTAGGTCTCGATGGCCTCCCACATGCGCATGACCTTGCCTTCCGGCTCGACGCGAGCCAGGGAGCCCTGCTTGACCTTGCCGTTTTCCTGGACCATTTCGTTGAACAGTTTCGGGTTGGCGAAGGTGGCGCGCTGCGCGGTCAGGTGATCGCCACGGTGGGTCGCGTAGGAGTTGAAGTCCTCTTCCGGCAGGCCCATTTTCGCCAGGTACTCGCCAGCGGCGCTGTCCAGCATGATGGCGTTGGACGGCGACAAATGGTCGGTGGTGATGTTGTCCGGCAACACCGCCAGCGGGCGCATGCCCTTGAGCGGCCGCGCACCGGCCAGCGCCCCTTCCCAATACGGCGGACGACGGATGTAGGTGCTTTGTGGGCGCCAGTCGTACAGCGGCGTCACTTTCGGCCCGGTGTCTTCCTGGATGGCGAACATCGGAATGTACACCTGGCGGAACTGCTCCGGCTTCACCGAAGCCTTGACCACCGCGTCGATTTCTTCGTCGCTCGGCCAGATGTCCTTGAGGCGGATCTCGCGACCGTCCACCACGCCCAGCACATCTTTTTCGATGTCGAAACGGATGGTCCCGGCGATGGCATACGCGACCACCAGGGGTGGCGATGCCAGGAACGCCTGCTTGGCGTACGGATGGATACGCCCGTCGAAGTTGCGGTTGCCCGACAACACGGCGGTGGCGTACAGGTCGCGGTCGATGATTTCCTGCTGGATCACCGGGTCCAGCGCGCCCGACATGCCATTGCAGGTGGTGCAGGCGAATGCCACCACGCCGAAGCCCAGTTTCTCGAGTTCGGACGTCAGGCCGGCCTCATCCAGGTACAGCGCCACGGTTTTCGAACCCGGCGCCAGGGACGACTTCACCCACGGCTTGCGGGTCAGGCCCAGGCGGTTGGCGTTGCGCGCCAGCAGGCCGGCGGCGATCACGTTGCGCGGGTTGCTGGTGTTGGTGCAACTCGTGATCGCGGCGATGATCACCGCGCCGTCGGGCATTTGCCCGGGCACATCGTCCCACTGGCCGGAAATGCCTTTGGCGGCCAGCTCCGACACCGCGACGCGGGCGTGGGGGTTGCTCGGGCCAGCCATGTTGCGGACTACCGAGGACAGGTCGAAGGTCAGGCCACGCTCGTACTGCGCGCCCTTGAGGCTATCGGCCCACAGGCCCACGTGCTTGGCATAGGTTTCCACCAACTGCACCTGGGTGTCTTCGCGGCCGGTGAGCTTCAGGTAGTCAATCGTCTGTTGATCGATATGGAACATCGCCGCTGTGGCGCCGTATTCCGGCGCCATGTTGGAAATGGTCGCCCGGTCGCCCAAGGTCAGGGCGCTGGCGCCCTCACCGAAAAACTCCAGCCAGGCACCGACGACTTTTTGCTTGCGCAGGAACTCGGTCAACGCCAGCACCATGTCGGTGGCGGTGATGCCCGGCTGCAGCTTGCCGGTCAGCTCGACGCCGATGATTTCCGGCAGGCGCATCCACGAGGCGCGACCGAGCATGACGCTTTCGGCCTCCAGGCCACCGACGCCGATGGCAATCACGCCCAGGGCATCGACGTGGGGGGTGTGGCTGTCGGTGCCGACGCAGGTGTCGGGGAACGCCACGCCGTCACGCTGCTGGATCACCGGCGACATTTTTTCCAGGTTGATCTGGTGCATGATCCCGTTGCCCGGCGGAATCACGTCGACATTCTTGAAGGCTTTCTTGGTCCAGTTGATGAAGTGGAAACGGTCTTCGTTGCGCCGGTCTTCGATGGCGCGGTTCTTGGCGAAGGCTTGCGGATCGGCACCACCGCTTTCCACCGCCAGGGAGTGGTCGACAATCAGCTGCGTCGGCACCACCGGATTGACCTGCGCCGGGTCACCACCCTGCATGGCGATGGCGTCGCGCAGGCCGGCCAGGTCCACCAGGGCGGTCTGGCCGAGGATGTCATGGCACACCACGCGGGCCGGAAACCACGGGAAATCCAGGTCACGCTTGCGCTCGATCAGTTGCAGCAGCGACTCGCGCAGCGTGGCCGGGTCGCAGCGACGCACCAGGTTTTCCGCCAGCACGCGGGAGGTGTACGGCAGGCCGTCATAGGCGCCGGGGCGGATGGCCTCCACGGCGCCGCGAACGTCGAAATAATCCAGCGAAGTGCCAGGCAGCGGTTTGCGAAATTCTGTGTTCATCGTCAGGACTCGGTCACGGTGGTTTCAGAAAGGCGCTTGCCACGACCATGATCGTTCCCACGCTCTGCGTGGAAACGCATCCAGTGACGCTCTGCGTCACAGGGACGCGGAGCGTCCCGGGCGGCATTCCCACGCAGAGCGTGGGAACGATCACAGCAATTAGCGTCAGCGCCCTCCAGCTCAGCGTTGTTCGATTGGCACGAACTTGCGCTGTTCGACGCCGGTGTACTCGGCGCTCGGTCGGATGATGCGGTTGTTGGCGCGTTGTTCGAACACGTGGGCGGCCCAGCCGGTCAGGCGCGAGCAGACGAAGATCGGCGTGAACAGCTTGGTCGGGATGCCCATGAAGTGGTACGCCGAGGCATGGTAGAAATCGGCGTTGGGGAACAGCTTCTTCTGCTCCCACATGGTCTTGTCGATGGCTTCGGAGACCGGGAACAGCACGGTATCGCCCACTTCGTCGGCGAGTTTTTTCGACCAGCCCTTGATCACCTCGTTGCGCGGGTCGTTGTCCTTATAGATCGCATGGCCGAAGCCCATGATCTTGTCCTTGCGCGCGAGCATGCCGAGGGTGCCTTCAATGGCCTCCTGCGGTGAGCTGAAGCGCTCGATCATTTCCATCGCCGCTTCGTTGGCACCGCCATGCAACGGGCCACGCAGCGAGCCGATGGCGGCGGTGATGCAGGAGAACAGGTCCGACAGCGTGGAGGCGCAGACCCGGGCGGTGAAGGTCGAGGCGTTGAATTCGTGCTCGGCGTAGAGGATCAGCGAGACATTCATCACCTTGACGTGCAGCTCGCTCGGCTTCTTGCCGTGCAGCAAGTGCAGGAAGTGGCCGCCGATGGACACTTCGTCGGTCACGCATTCGATGCGCTGGCCTTGATGGCTGAAGCGATACCAGTAGCACATGATCGCCGGGAACGCGGCCAGCAGGCGATCGGTCTTGTCATGTTGCTGGGAAAAATCCTGCTCGGGTTCCAGGTTGCCCAGGAACGAGCAGCCGGTGCGCATCACGTCCATCGGGTGGGCGTCGGCGGGAATGCGCTCCAGCACTTCCTTCAAGGCTTGGGGCAGGTCGCGCAACTGGCGCAGTTTAGCGGTGTAGGCATCCAACTGTGCCTGGGTCGGCAGTTCGCCGTACAGCAGCAGGTAGGCCACCTCTTCAAATTGCGCATCTGCCGCCAGGTCGCGAACATCGTAGCCGCGGTAGGTCAGGCCGGCACCCGATTGGCCCACGGTGGACAATGCGGTTTGCCCGGCCACCTGGCCACGGAGCCCGGCGCCACTGAGTACTTTTGCTTCGGCCATTTGCTGTCTCCATTTTCTTGAAATTGTGGGGGAGTCGCGCCTTACTTCTTCGCCGCGAACAACGCATCGAGCTTCTGCTCGAAGGTGTGGTAGTCGATGCGATCGTAAAGCTCCATGCGGGTCTGCATGGTGTCGATGACATTCTGTTGCGTGCCGTCGCGGCGGATCGCGGTGTAGACGTTCTCGGCCGCCTTGTTCATGGCCCGGAAGGCCGACAGCGGGTACAGCACCAGGGACACGTCGGCACCGGCCAGCTGTTCGGTGGTGTACAGCGGGGTCGCGCCGAATTCAGTGATGTTGGCCAGGATCGGCGCTTTCACACGGCTGGCGAACAGCTTGTACATCTCAAGCTCGGTGATGGCTTCGGGGAAAATCATGTCGGCACCGGCCTCGATGCACGCGGCGGCGCGGTCCAGGGCAGACTCCAAGCCTTCCACCGCCAAGGCATCGGTACGCGCCATGATCACGAAACTGTCATCGGTACGGGCATCGACGGCGGCCTTGATGCGGTCGACCATCTCTTGCTGGGAGACGATTTCCTTGTTCGGACGATGGCCGCAACGCTTGGCGCCGACCTGGTCTTCGATATGAATCGCCGCGGCGCCGAACTTGATCATCGACTTGACCGTGCGCGCCACGTTGAACGCCGAGGAACCGAAGCCGGTGTCCACGTCCACCAGCAGCGGCAGGTCGCACACATCGGTGATGCGACGTACATCGGTCAGCACGTCATCCAGGCCGGTGATGCCCAGGTCCGGCACGCCGAGGGAACCGGCCGCCACGCCGCCGCCCGACAGGTAGATCGCCTTGAAACCGGCGCGCTTGGCCAGCAGCGCGTGGTTGGCGTTGATCGTGCCCACCACTTGCAGCGGATGCTCGCTGGCGACCGCATCGCGGAAACGCTGGCCTGGAGTGCTGTTGCTCATGACTCACCTCGTTCAGTGGCGGCGCTGTCCTGGAAATGACGCGCGATATTGCGTTTGGAAGCGCCGATGTGCCGGCGCATCAATAATTCAGCCAGTTCGCCGTCACGGTCGGCGATGGCGTCGAGAATCCGGTGGTGCTCGGCAAAGGCCTGGCGCGGACGGTTGGGCGTGGTGGAGAACTGGATCCGGTACATGCGCACCAGTTGGTACAGCTCGCCGCACAGCATCTGCGTCAGGGTGCGGTTGCCGCTGCCCTGGATAATCCGGTAATGAAAGTCGAAATCGCCTTCCTGCTGGTAATAACCGACACCGGCCTGGAACGCCGCATCGCGCTCGTGGGTTTCCAGCACTCGGCGCAGTTCGTCGATTTCTTCCAGGGTCATGCGTTCGGCCGCCAGGCGGCAGGCCATGCCTTCGAGGGATTCACGGATTTCGTAGAGTTCCAGCAGCTCGGCGTGGCTCAGCGACACCACCCGGGCACCGACGTGAGGCACCCGCACCAGCAGGCGCTGGCCTTCCAGGCGGTGAATGGCCTCGCGCAGCGGCCCGCGGCTGATGCCGTAGGTGCGCGCCAGCTCAGGCTCGGAGATCTTGCTGCCAGGGGCGATCTCGCCCTTGACGATGGCGGCCTGGATACGCCGGAAGACGTTCTCGGACAGGGTCTCCGAGTCGTCCTGGACCATCACCGGGGCTTCGAGCTGATCGAGCATATTGTCGACACCTTGGAAATCAATATGGCAAAAACTAACCAACAACGACCTTTACGTCAAAACAAAAATCAACATTGTCGACAATCGTCTAATAAACACCCTGGAGATAACCCTGTTGCATGAAGACTCGTAGCCTCCGGCCAGCGGTGGCGTCAGAAAACCACCGTGCTAGAATGCCGCGGTTATTCGCCGCTCTCCTTTTATTAGAGAAAGGCTGCCTAGGGAGCTTGTGCAGTAATGCCAGGGCCTGAACCGATAAACGGAACGCTGCGCACCAGGATCTATGACACTCAAGCCCTTATCTGCCGCTTTCTATTTCATGTGCCTGCCGGGGCTTGCCGTGGCGGGTGAAAAAACCGTGTACGGCCTCAACGAATACGCCGCCCTGCAGGGTATCGACCTGGAGGTCGCCGCCAAGCTCGACACCGGCGCCAAGACCGCATCCCTCAGCGCCCGGGACATCAAGCGCTTCAAGCGCAATGGCGAATCCTGGGTGCGTTTTTACCTGGCCATCGACGCCGCCCACTCGCACCCCATCGAACGTCCGCTGGCGCGGGTCAGCAAGATCAAACGCCGCGCCGGTGACTACGACCCGGAAGAAGGCAAGAAATACACGGCCCGGCCGGTCATCGAACTGGACATCTGCATGGGCTCGGCCCTGCGCAGCATCGAAGTGAACCTGACCGACCGCAGCGCCTTCCAATACCCGTTGCTGATCGGCTCCGAGGCGCTCAAGCGCTTCGACGCGCTGGTCGACCCCAGTCTTAAATACGCTGCCGGCAAACCCGCCTGCGCCAATGCCGCTCAAACCGCAGAGTAATTCCAATGCGCTCCCTTACCCTCCATCTGAAAATGCTGATCGCCATCCTGGTGGTGCTGGGCCTGTCGGTGACGGCCTATCAGATTTTCGTGCTCGGCATCCCGGTCACCGAAGACGCCACCGACGATTTGTGGAACATCGACGCCAAGGTCGAATTCGTGCCCAACGCCAAGGATCCGGTGAAGATCCAGATGTTCGTGCCGCCCCTGAGCCGCGACTACGTGAGCCTCAACGAGAGTTTCATTTCCAATAATTACGGCGTGGCGGTGAACCGGGTCGACGGTAACCGCAAAGTGACCTGGTCAGCCCGGCGCGCCAAGGGCAACCAGACCCTTTATTACCGCCTGGTGCTGACCAAGCGCTACAGCGCCGAGAAAACCAAGGTCAAGGGCCCGACCTTCCGTGACAGCATCGCCGTCGAAGGCCCGGAGAAACTGGCCGCCGAAGCCCTGCTCGCGCCGATCCGCCAGCACTCGGCCGACGTCGAGACGTTCATCAGCGAAGCGATCAAGCGGGTCAACAACCTCAACGACGACAACGTCAAGCTGTTGCTGGCCGGTGATCCTTCCTCGGCCAACAAGGCGCGCATCGTCGAATTGGTGCTGTCCATCGCCCACGTGCCGGTGGAAAAGGTCCACACCATCCGCCTGGTGGCCGACCAGCCGCAGACGCCCGAACTGTGGCTGCGCAGCTTCAACGGCACCGACTGGCTGTATTTCAACCCGGACTCCGGCGAACAGGGCCTGCCCACCGACCGCCTGCTGTGGTGGACCGGCGATGAAAACCTGATCACCGTCGATGGCGGCAAGAAAGCCACCGTCACCTTCAGCATGAACAACAGCGAAATGAACGCCATCCGCCTGGCCAAGCTGACGGACGAGAACACCGACGCCAACTTCCTCGAATACTCGCTCTACGGCTTGCCGCTGCAAACCCAGCAAACCTTCATGATCATGGTGATGATCCCGATCGGCGTGCTGGTGATCCTGATCCTGCGCAACCTGATCGGCCTGCAAACCCTCGGGACCTTTACCCCGGTGCTGATCGCCCTGGCCTTCCGTGAAACCCAGTTGGGCTTCGGCATCATCCTGTTCACGGTGATCACCACGCTGGGCCTGTCGCTGCGTTCGTACCTGGAGCACCTCAAGCTGCAGATGCTGCCAAGGCTCTCGGTGGTACTGACGTTCGTGGTGGTGCTGATCGCCGCCATCAGCCTGTTCAGCCATAAGCTGGGCCTGGAGCGCGGCTTGTCGGTGGCACTGTTCCCGATGGTGATCCTGACCATGACCATCGAACGCCTGTCCATCACCTGGGAAGAGCGCGGCGCCGGCCACGCGATGAAAGTCGCCATCGGCACCTTGTTCGCCGCGTCCCTGGCGCACCTGATCATGAGCGTGCCGGAACTGGTGTACTTCGTGTTCACCTTCCCGGCGATCCTGCTGATCCTGGTGGGCTTCATGCTGGCCATGGGACGTTATCGCGGCTACCGCCTGACCGAGCTGGTGCGGTTCAAGGCCTTCCTCAAGGCAGACTCCTGATGTTCGGCTTCTGGAAGACCTGGAAGGCCCTGGAAGCCCGGGGCATCATGGGCATCAATCGGCGTAACGCCGATTACGTGCTCAAGTACAACAAGCGCAGCCTGTACCCCATCGTCGATGACAAGATCATCACCAAGGAACGGGCCATCGCCGCCGGCATCCATGTGCCGGAGCTGTACGGGGTGATCTCCACCGAGAAAGAAATCGACAAGCTCGACGACATCATCGGCGGGCGCACCGACTTCGTGATCAAGCCGGCCCAGGGCGCTGGCGGCGACGGCATCATCGTCATCGCCGACCGCTTCGAAGGCCGCTACCGCACGGTGTCCGGCAAGATCATCAGCCATGAGGAAATCGAGCACCATGTCTCCAGCATCCTCACGGGCCTGTATTCCTTGGGCGGGCACCGTGACCGGGCGCTGATCGAGTACCGCGTGACGCCGGACCAGATCTTCAAGAGCATCAGCTACGAGGGCGTGCCGGACATCCGCATCATCGTGCTGATGGGCTATCCGGTGATGGCCATGCTACGGCTGCCAACCCGACAGTCCGGCGGCAAGGCCAACCTGCACCAAGGCGCCATCGGCGTGGGCGTCGACCTCGCCACGGGCCTGACCCTGCGCGGCACCTGGCTGAACAACATCATCACCAAACACCCCGACACCACCAACGCGGTGGACGGCGTGCAACTGCCCTATTGGGACGGTTTCATGAAACTGGCCGCCGGTTGCTATGAACTGTGCGGGCTGGGCTACATCGGCGTCGACATGGTGCTGGATCAGGAGAAAGGGCCGTTGATCCTGGAACTGAATGCCCGACCGGGCCTGAACATCCAGATCGCCAACGACTGCGGCCTGACCCTGCGCACCCACGCGGTGGAAGCCCGCCTGGAAGAACTCAAGGAACGGGGCGTTATCGAAACCGCTGAAGAACGCGTGGCGTTTGCCCAGGAGCTGTTTGGGCATATTCCGCCGGTTGAGGGCTGAGGCTTGAAAGCGGGAGTCTGAAGCTGAGGCTGAAGGCTGGAGTGTGAAACCCTGTGGCGAGGGAGCTTGCTCCCGCTGGGGTGCGAAGCGCCCCTCAAAACCCAGCACCGCAGTGCATCAGGCTGACCGCGTTCAACTGCCTGGGGTTGCTTCGCAACCCAGCGGGAGCAAGCTCCCTCGCCACAAGGTGTTCACATCCGAATATTTTCGATAACCCCATACTTGCTCATCTCCGACATCCCCCTAGGAGCAAATCCTACAGGGGATTACAATCGCTCCCCCGCCTGAATGGCTGACCCGCCCCGCCCATGCCAACCTGCTCCGTACACCCGCTGCCCTACCGCACCAACCCCGCCGAGTATTTCGCGGCGATCCGTCATGCCCCGGGCAGCGTGCTGCTCGACAGTGGCCGGCCGAGTGCCGAGCGTGGGCGTTACGACCTGCTCAGTGCCTGGCCGCTGGCACAATTGGCGGTGTTGCCGAACGAGAGCGGCGGCGATTTCCTGCAACGCCTGCGCATTCAGCTGACGCAACTGGGCGATGCGGTGCTGCCGGGCACGGTGCAATTGCCCTTCGCCGGCGGCCTGATCGGCTACTTGAGCTACGACTTCGGCCGACACCTAGAAACCCTGCCATCCCACGCCCAGGACGACCTGCAACTGCCCGACGCGCGTTTTGGCGTGTACGACTGGGCTTTGATCAGCGACCACCAGGCGGGCACCAGCCAACTGGTGTTCCATCCCCATTGTGGCGAAGACGAACGCCAACGCCTGATCGCGTTGTTCAGCCAGCCGACCACCGCCGCCATTCCCTCGTTCAGCCTTGAAGGACCGATGACGCCGGACCTCAGTGCCGAAGCCTACCGACAGGCGTTCGAACGTATCCAGGCGTATATCCAGGCCGGCGACTGCTATCAGGTCAACTTCGCCCAACGCTTCCGCGCGCCCTGCCAGGGTGATGCCTGGGCCGCTTACCAGGCGTTGCGGACGGCTTGCCCGACACCGTTTTCCGGCTTCCAGACCCTGCCGGAGGGCGGCGCGGTGCTGAGCCTGTCCCCAGAGCGCTTCGTCAAAATCAGCGAAGGCCAGGTGGAAACCCGGCCGATCAAGGGCACCCGCCCCCGCGGCACGACGCCCGAGGAAGACGCGGCCCACGCCGCCGAACTGCTGGCCAGCCCCAAGGACCGGGCGGAAAACCTGATGATCGTCGACCTGCTGCGCAACGACCTGGGCCGCACCTGCCGTATCGGCTCGGTGCGAGTGCCGGAGTTGTTCAGCCTGGAAAGCTACCCGAACGTGCATCACCTGGTCAGCAGCGTGACCGGCGAACTGGCCGACGACAAGGACGCCCTGGATCTGATCGCCGGCAGCTTCCCCGGCGGCTCGATCACCGGCGCGCCGAAAATCCGCGCCATGCAAATCATCGACGAACTCGAACCGACCCGGCGCGGGCTGTATTGCGGCTCGTTGCTATACCTGGACGTGCGCGGAGAAATGGACAGCTCCATCGCCATCCGCAGTTTACTGGTCAAGGATGGGCAGGTGTGCTGCTGGGGCGGTGGCGGGATTGTCGCGGATTCGGACTGGGAGGCCGAGTATCAGGAGTCGATCACCAAGGTTCGGGTGTTGCTCGAAACCTTGCAGAACCTCTAAAAGCATCGCGGGCAAGCCTTGCTCCCACAGGGTATAGCGCCAGTCTGTGGGAGCAAGGCTTGCCCGCGATGACAGTGTGTCAGTCAACATCAATGCTGGCTGGCACACCGCTATCGCGAGCAAGCTCGCTCCCACAGTTTTTTACTTACAGGCTGAGATCACGGTTCGACGCCTTGATAAATTCCTGCTTCAACTCGGCAAACGTGTGCACCGCCGGGAATTGCGGGAATTCACGGATCACGTTCTCCGGCGCATGGAACAGAATTCCGGCGTCGGCTTCGCCCAGCATCGTGGTGTCGTTATAGGAATCCCCCGCCGCAATCACACGGTAATACAGGCTCTTGAAAGCCAGAACCGACTGGCGCTTGGGATCTTTCTGACGCAACTGGTACCCCGTCACCCGCCCGCTGTCCTCGGTAATCAAGCGATGGCAGAGCAACGTCGGGAAACCCAGCTGGCGCATCAACGGTTGGGAAAATTCGTAGAACGTGTCGGAAAGAATCACCACCTGGAAGCGCTCGCGCAGCCAGTCGACGAATTCGATGGCGCCGTCCAGCGGCTGGAGAGTGGCGATGACTTCCTGGATGTCGGAGAGCTTGAGGCCGTGCTCATCGAGAATGCGCAACCGTTGCTTCATCAGCACGTCGTAGTCGGGAATGTCCCGAGTGGTTGCCCTGAGGGAATCAATCCCGGTTTTTTCAGCGAAGGCGATCCAGATCTCCGGGACCAGCACACCTTCCAGGTCGAGACAGGCAATTTCCACAAGACACTCCCATTTTTTCTGATGTTTATCGGTTGAGCGAATAAAAGGCTTGCCGACTCTAGCCATTCGCCAGAGCCCGCGCAACGCACAGGAGCGCGCCAGCCCCGACAGCTTTTGTTACCATCAGCCCCATATAGAGCGCCCAGCGCCACCGACCTGTAGGAAACCGCCCTGATGAGCCCATCGTTCGACGTCGTGGAACTCGCCACGACCTATGCCAACAAGTCCCCCCAGGACATCCTCAAGCTGGCCTTCGCCGAATTCGGCGACGAGCTGTGGATATCGTTCAGTGGCGCCGAAGACGTGGTGCTGGTGGACATGGCCTGGAAACTGAACAAGAACGTCAAGGTGTTCAGCCTCGACACCGGTCGCCTGCACCCGGAGACCTATCGCTTCATCGATCAGGTGCGCGAGCACTACAAGATCGACATCGAACTGGTCTCGCCGGACTACACGAAACTTGAACCCTTCGTGAAGGAAAAAGGCCTGTTCAGCTTCTACAAGGACGGTCACGGCGAGTGCTGTGGCATCCGCAAGATCGAGCCGCTGCGCCGCAAGCTGACCGATGTCCGCGCCTGGGCCACCGGCCAGCGCCGCGACCAGAGCCCCGGCACCCGCAGCCAGGTGGCCGTGTTGGAAATCGACACGGCGTTTTCCACCCCCGAGCGCACCCTGTACAAGTTCAACCCGCTGTCGCAGATGACCAGCGAAGAAGTCTGGGGCTACATCCGCATGCTCGAGCTGCCTTACAACAGCTTGCATGAACGTGGCTTCATCAGCATCGGCTGCGAACCCTGCACCCGCCCGGTGCTGCCGAACCAGCACGAACGCGAAGGCCGATGGTGGTGGGAAGAAGCCACGCAGAAAGAATGCGGGCTGCACGCCGGAAACATCATCGCCAAATCCAAGACCGTCTAAGCGTCCATCGCCCTCTGTACACAAAAATGTCACCGCAAATGGCATTTTTGTGTGCACTTCTATCGTTACTGCCCCGAAAGGTTACACCCAATTTCCCCTCCCACCTGGCTTCCTTCCCTCACTGGCGTTCGCCCAAAAATAAATACCTGTTTAAACGGTCAGCTTTAAATCTCCATATTTCAGTCAGTTATTCAAAGAACATAACGAAACGAAATTAGCGCTACGTTGGATAGATCCACAAGTGGCATAAATCTGGCTTGAGTCGACAAGTGTTTTGTATACAACATTTATAAAATATACACACACTTTAGATCCGCAAGCCTGAAGCGCCCTATCCCGTACAGGCTGCAGATGCCCCGTAACCAATGATGCTCGCCCGCCGCGACGAAGATTTGTCGAGCCCCGCGCTCATGCACAGTCATCGCAGCGCCGAGAATCAGGAGCCTGCCGGAATGCGTACAAGTCTCTCCAATAACATCGCGCTGGATCTGCCCTCCTCCACCCCTGCCCCCGATGACAACGCCGCAGCGTCCCTGGCCTTGAGCCCGCGGCTGCACAACAAGGACCTGGCGCCCACCAAGGCCGAAGGTCGCCGCTGGGGCCGCTACAGCATCTTTGCCCTGTGGACCAACGACGTGCACAACATTGCCAACTATTCCTTCGCCATCGGCCTCTATGCCCTGGGGTTGGGTGGCTGGCAGATCTTGCTGTCCCTGGGGATAGGCGCGGCACTGGTGTATGGCTTCATGAACCTGTCCGGCTACATGGGCCAGAAAACCGGGGTGCCGTTCCCGGTGATCAGCCGGATCAGCTTCGGGATCCACGGCGCGCAGATTCCTGCGTTGATCAGGGCGGTCATTGCGATTGCCTGGTTCGGGATCCAGACCTACCTGGCGTCGGTGGTGTTTCGCGTGTTGCTGGTGGCGATCCACCCGGGCTTCGCCGACTACGACCGCGACTCGATCCTGGGCCTGTCGAGCCTGGGCTGGGTGTGTTTCGTGGCGATCTGGCTCGTGCAACTGGTGATCCTGGCCTACGGCATGGAGACGGTGCGCCGATATGAAGGTTTCGCCGGTCCGGTGATCCTGGTGACCGTCGCGGCCCTGGCCGGTTGGATGTACACCCAGGCCGGTGCCACCATTGCCTGGTCGATCCGCGAGCCGCTGACCGGTGGCGAAATGTGGCGCAATATCTTTGCCGGCGGCGCCCTGTGGCTGTCGATCTACGGCACCTTGATCCTCAATTTCTGCGACTTCGCCCGCTCCTCGCCGTGCCGCCGAACCATCATCGTCGGCAATTTCTGGGGCCTGCCAGTAAACATCCTGGTATTTGCCGGGATCACCATCCTGCTCTGCGGTGCGCAGTTCCAGATCAACGGGCAAATCATCGAAAGCCCGACCCAGGTCGTCGCCTCGATCCCCAACACGTTCCTTCTGGTGTTGGGCTGCCTGGCCTTCCTGATCGTCACCGTGGCGGTGAACATCATGGCCAACTTCGTCGCCCCGGCGTTCGTGCTCAGCAACCTGGCGCCCAAGTACCTGACCTTCCGCCGCGCCGGGCTGATCAGCGCCGCCATTGCCGTACTGATCCTGCCGTGGAACCTGTACAACAGCCCACTGGTGATCGTGTATTTCCTGTCCGGTCTCGGCGCCCTGCTCGGGCCGCTGTACGGGGTGATCATGGTCGACTACTGGCTGCTGCGAAAAGGCCGCATCAACGTGCCACAACTGTACAGCGAGGACCCGAACGGTGCGTATTTCTACAGCAATGGGGTCAACCTGCGGGCGGTGGCGGCGTTCATTCCGGCCGCACTGATCGCCATTATCCTGGCCCTGGTGCCCGGTTTTGACGCCGTCTCAGCGTTTTCCTGGCTGATTGGCGCTTCGATTGCAGGGCTGCTGTACCTGATCATCGCCAAGCGCGAACCGTATTACGAAGACGTCAGCGGCGAATCCATCGCTGTGGATAACGTTCATCATTGATCCCTCAAACGGCCCGGCCGGTACGGGCCGCTTACTTTCATGCAGCAAGGAGGACAGCTCATGCGAATTCTCGTGGTCAACGTCAACACCACCGAATCCATCACCCAGGCCATCGCCCGCCAGGCCCAGGCCGTGGCCGCGCCGGGCACCGAGATCATCGGGCTCACGCCGCATTTCGGTGCCGATTCCATCGAGGGCAATTTTGAAAGCTACCTGGCGGCCATTGCGGTGATGGACCGGGTGATGTCCTACGACCAGCCGTTCGACGCAGTGATCCAGGCCGGCTACGGCGAGCATGGCCGCGAAGGTCTGCAAGAACTGCTGAACGTGCCGGTGGTGGACATCACCGATGCCGGGGCCAGTACCGCCATGTTCCTCGGTCACGCTTATTCGGTGGTCACCACCCTGGACCGCACCGTGCCGCTGATCGAAGACCGGCTCAAGCTGTCCGGCCTGTTCGACCGCTGCGCCTCGGTACGGGCCAGCGGCCTGGCGGTGCTGGAACTGGAGCAAGACCCGCAACGGGCGGTCGAGGCCATCGTGCGCCAGGCCGAACTGGCGGTCAGCCAGGACAAGGCCGAAGTGATCTGCCTGGGCTGCGGCGGCATGGCCGGGCTCGATGAGCAGATCCGCCAGCGCACCGGGGTGCCGGTAGTCGATGGCGTGACGGCGGCGGTGACCATTGCCGAGTCGCTGGTGCGACTGGGTTTGTCGACCTCGAAAGTGCGCACCTACGCCACGCCTCGGCCCAAGACCATCATTGGCTGGCCGGGGCGGTTTGGGCGGTGAGTTCACAGGCTTGGACCGAGTTGCCCCTAATCGCGAGCAAGCTCGCTCCCACAGGGTTTGTGGTGCTCACGAAACTGCTGATCATCCACCAACTGTGGGAGCGAGCTTGCTCGCAATTGAGGCCAACTCGGTCCAGAGCCCAACTCAAACCGCACTGAACCGCCGCGCCAACCCCAGCTCGGCAAACTGCTCGATGATGAAATCCACGAACGCCCGGGTCTTGCCCGGCAGCAACTTATGCTCGGCGTAGTAAATGGAGATATTGCCGTCATCGACGTACCAGTCCGGCAGCACCCGTTGCAACGCGCCGGACTCCAGGTAGGGCACGGCCACCGGCATGCTCACCAGCCCGATGCCCAGCCCTTGGGCCGCGGCCGCGCAGTCGGCTTCCGAATCGCTCATGGTCATGCGGGTCTTGAGCATGAGCGGGCTGTGTTGCTGGGTTCGGCTGGTCAGTTGCCAGGAACGCACGCGACCGGTTTGTGGCGAGCGAATCAAGATGCCCTGGTGCTGCGCCAGATCTTCCGGCTCCACCAATGCAGCGTGAGTGTTCAGGTAGTCTGTGGACGCGACCAGCACCCGATGAGCCACCGTCAACTTGCGCGCCACCACGCCCTGGGGCAGCTCGAAACCACCGCCGATGGCGGCATCGAAACCCTGGCCGATCAGGTCTACCTGGCGGTTATCAAAATGCCAATCCGGGTTGATCGCCGGGTAGCGCCGCAAAAACTCGCCTAGCAATGGCACGACATACAAGCGACCGAACGCCGTGCCCATGCTCACCTTCAGCGTTCCCGCCGGTTGCCCACCGGCGCTGGCCAGGTTGGCGACGGCGTTCTGGATGGTGTTGAAACTGCTGCCGACTTCCCTCAGGAACAACTGGCCGGCTTCGGTCAGCCTCAGGCTGCGGGTGCTGCGCTGGAACAGTCGCACGCCCATCCGCGCCTCCAGCTTGGCGACGCTTTTACCCACCGCCGCCGGGGTCACGCTCAAGCGGCGCGCCGCTTCGGCAAAGCTGCCGACTTCGGCGCTGCGCACAAAGCATTCGATACTGTTGAAGGTCTCCATGGGGCCCACTCTAAACTTTTGGTTTAGACAGACTATAGCAATGACGGTCTACACAGCCCATGACGTCTTCTTGATACTCGCTCCATCACCGCGGCACCTCGCCCCGGCACTTTTTGGAGAACATCATGAGTACCCAAGCACTGAACGGTAAAGTCGCCTTGATCCAGGGCGGTTCTCGCGGCATCGGCGCCGCCATCGTCAAACGCCTTGCCGCAGAAGGCGCCGCCGTGGCCTTCACCTACGTCAGCTCCGGCGCAAAATCCGAAGAACTGCAGAACAGCATCACCGCAGCGGGCGGCAAGGCCTTGGCAATCAAGGCGGACAGCGCCGACGCCGACGCCGTCCGTAACGCCGTCGCCGCCACCGTCGAAGCGTTCGGGCGACTGGATATCCTGGTCAATAACGCGGGCGTGCTGGCCATGGGGCCGCTGGATGAATTCAAACTCGAAGATTTCGACCAGACCCTGGCCGTCAATGTGCGCAGCGTGTTCGTCGCCACCCAGGCGGCAGCGCGGCACATGGGCGAAGGTGGCCGGGTCATCAACATCGGCAGCACCAACGCCGACCGCATGCCCTTCGTCGGCGGCGCGACCTACGCCATGAGCAAATCCGCGCTGGTGGGCCTGACCAAAGGCCTGGCCCGCGACCTCGGCCCGCGCGGCATCACCGTCAACAACGTGCAGCCCGGCCCGGTGGACACCGACATGAACCCGGCCGACAGCGACTTCGCCTCCAGCCTGTTGTCCCTGATGGCCGTCGGGCGCTACGGCAACGTCGATGAAATCGCCAGTTTCGTCGCCTACCTGGCAGGGCCGGAAGCCGGTTATATCACCGGCGCCAGCCTGACCATCGACGGTGGTTTCGGCGCCTGACCCGAGCCGATCATTGTGGCGAGGGAGCTTGCTCCCGCAGGGCTGCGCAGCAGCCCTTCGCTGTCAGGTCCATTCCAACTCCGGCAAACCGCAAAGGCTCGGCTGGAACATTCTCAAGGAGCGGATGATCCCGTCGGCATGGGCGTATTTTTCGTCCGCCATGGCCGAGTCCGGAATGGCGATGGCGGTCATGCCGGCGGCTTTCGCGGCTGTCACGCCGAACGGCGAATCCTCGAACACCAGGCAATCGCGCGGCTCGACACCCAGGCGCCGGGCGGCGGTGAGGAAGATATCCGGTGCCGGTTTCGCCGCGCCGACTTCAGGATCGTCCGCCGTCACGATGCAATCGAACAGCGCGAACCAGTCCCGGTGCAAGGTGGTTTTGAGTTCGAACGTGGCACTCGATGAACTGGTACCCACCGCGATCGGAACGTTGTGGGCTTTGAGATGCCGCACCAGTTCCTCGGCACCGGGCATACCCAGGGCGTGAGGAAAACGCTCGCGCATCAAGGGCTCGCGGATGACCAGGAATTCCTGGGGGGTGATCGGCAACTCCAGGGCCTGGACGACGTAATTGGCCAGGTCGGTGGCCCCGCGCCCGATGATGTTCTGCTTGACGCTCCAATCGAACGTGCGCCCGTAGCGCTCGGCGATGATGGAGGTGACCTCGGTGTAGATCCCCTCGGTGTCCAGCAACAGCCCATCCATGTCGAAAATCACAGCCTTGATCGGGCCAAACTCTTTCAGCGGTGCATTCATCGCATCTGATCCGTTATCAACACAACATTCCAGGGATGGCTCAGGTGCGGCCAGGGCAGCGTGTTCGCCTTAAAGGATTCAGCAGGATAACGAAGGGGGCTTGGAACCGGCAATGGGAAATGAGGATGAGCTTTGTGGCGAGGGAGCAAGCTCCCTCGCCAGTAGTGTCGGATGATGATGATGGGAAGTTACTGACCGGAGCCGCCCGACCCCGAACCACTGCCACCCGAGCTGCCCCCGCTGCCACTGCTACCGGTTCCGCCGTTGGTCCCACCACCCGCGTCGGCACCGCCCATCGTACTACCGCCACTCAGCGAACCGCTGCCCGTGCCGGGGCTGGTGCTGCTGCCGCTGGCATCGCCGCCATTCCCGCCGCCTACAGAGCCCGGAGGCAAGGCGTTACCGCTGGCACCAGAATTGGAGCCGGCTTCCATTTCCGAGGAAGGTGGCATCCCGCCCTTGTCCACGGGGGGCGTGCCGCTCGAAGATTGTGCGAAAGCGGCTAATGAACTGACGGAAAGAATCCCGGCGAGTGTCAGCGCTGTCAGGTTGGACTTCATCATGGTGAGTCTCCTTTTCAAGATACTTACCTGATGTCTGGCATGCGTGGCGGGGCGATGGTGCCACTGAATCGACAGGCGGGCCCGTCGATCAACTCGGCGTGCCAGAGGCGTCGTCACCGGCGATGTCCGGATCATCCGGAGTCGCTTCGACGTCCTCGTCGTCGCTGGGTACCTGCTCGACGCCCGCCTCGTCATCGGGCGGGAGCTGGTCGCGGCTCAACGGATTGGTGGGCGATGGCAGCGGGTACTCCGGGGTTTCTTCGTCATTGGGAACGGGGGAATCGGCAGTCATACAATCTCCTGACAGGTGCACGCACCTGTCCTGCAGCTTAGAGAACGCGGACGATCAGTTTGAACGCCTTCACTCGTAGGATTCGTCCTCGAGTTCAGCGTCTTCATCGTCGAGCAAGGGCACCTGGGCGTCATCCATCAGGGAACCGGGGTCTTCGTTGCCCGGGTCGTTGGGGCCCGGATCATTGATGAAGGGCACGCCCGTCGGGCCCTTTTCTTCCTTGCCTTCGGTTTCCGGCGTCATGGCACACCTCGCAATCGCTGATGGATGTATGAATTTGAGGTGGGGGGGTGGCAATCGTTCCGAGAAATGTTCAGGAGAGCCCTGTACACGGGAATGGCAGGTCAATAAAAAACCCGGCACAGAGGCCGGGTCTTTTCATCCAAGCATCCGCTTAACGATGATTTCTCTTGTGCTTGTACTTGTGCTTCTTGCCGCCGGAGTGACCGTCGTTGTCATTGGACAGGTTGCTGCCCAACGCGCCGCCCGCCGCGCCGCCGACGCCAGCGCCGATGGTGGAGCCGGTGGAGCCGCCCAGACGGTTACCGACGATCGAACCACCGGCCGACCCCAGGCCACCACCGATGGCGGCTTCCGTGCGGCTGCCCTTGCGCGCGCCCACGGCACTGCCAGCTGCGCCGCCGACACCCGCGCCGATCGCGGCACCTGTGCTGCCGCCCATCTGCTGGCCGACCACGTTGCCCAGCACACCGCCCAGACCGCCGCCGACTGCAGCAGTACCGTCACCGGCCGCCATCGCGCCCTGGGCAACCACCAGCCCCAGTACCAAGGTGGACAAAGTCAAACGCATGATAGAAACCTCAAGAATGCCGCATCGGGGAGAAATGGCCAGTGCGCGCGGGCGCGAGTGTACGCCAAACAGCCTCAACCATGATGGTTGGACAACGAAACGGCGGATTATTTTGTGACAGGCAAAAAAAAGCCCGCTGGGGAAACGGGCAGGTACTGCTTTCTAACGGATGAGCTGAGAGTACGTACCTGCTTGTGAAAGAAACGTGAAAGAAACCAATGGTTGAGAAAAGATGAAAAATATTTCCGCCTGTAGAAGCTGCCGAAGGCTGCGACCTTTTATCGTTCGCTGTGGATTCAATCGATAGGAGAAAGATCGCAGCCCGGTGGGAGCCTGTCACTTCTTGACCGGAACCCTGGGCAAGAACTTGGCCTTCTCCCCTCGCTGCACTTTGGCCACCTTCGTCCTGATGGACTTGATCGGCTCGTCGCCAAAGTCTGCATGGTAGGTCGACTGACCACACTGCAATCCTTCATTGATCGGATACGCGGCTCCGTGCTCCTCGCTGTACGATGCTCCCATTGCCTTTCCCCTTTCATTGAGGTCCACACCGACAACAACCGGTTGCCTGACAATATCGACCTTCACGACAATGAGACTAGTCGGTCATCAACAGACTGTTGATTCAACAAGGTCCTTCGCCGACGAGTGGAACTCACTGTTGCAAAAAGGAAACACTCATTCAGCGCCCAATATCGTCCGGTTCAAAACCCGGGAAACCTGGTCGGCCGAATAGGGTTTGGACAAGAACTCAAAGCCTTCATGACCACTGTGGGCCAACTCTTCGCTGTAGCCGGAAGTGAGCACCACTGGCAGATCCGGGCGACGCTGGCGCAGTTCCCGGGCCAAGGCGATACCGCCGATGCCTGGCATCACCACGTCAGAAAATACCGCGTCGAATGCCATCGCATCCGGCCCGACCATTTCCAGCGCTTCTTCGGCGTTGGTCGCCCAGGCGGTTTCGTAGCCCAGATCCTGGAGGATCTGGTTGGCGAAACGCCCCACCTCCAGGTTGTCTTCCACGATCAACACTCGGCGCTTGCCCTTTTCCAGCACCAGGTGCGTGACCTCTTCCTTGACCGGCTCGTGGTTTTGCTCGGGCGCCACTTCCGGAAGGTACAAGGTGAACACCGTGCCCTCGCCCACCACGGTCGAAACATCGACGTTGCCACCGGACTGCTTGGCAAAACCGAACACCTGGGACAAGCCCAGCCCCGTGCCCTTGCCCACTTCCTTGGTGGTGAAGAAGGGTTCGAAGATGTGCTCGAGCACTTGCGAGTCAATGCCGGTGCCGGTATCGGCCAGGGCAATGGCGGCAAAGGATTGCCCGGCCCCGGCATGACCACGGATCGGCGGTATGCCACCGCCGCAACTGAGCCGAAGCCACAGCGTGCCCTGGCCGTTCATGGCATCCCGGGCATTGAGGGCCATGTTGATCAACGCCGTCTCGAACTGGCTCAGGTCCGCGCGGATGTAACAGGGCCGATCGCACAATTCGACGTTGACCTGGATCCGCGCCCCGGTGACGGTTTGCAGCATGTCCCCCAGGCTCTGCACTTGCTTGCCCACATCGATGACCTCTGGCTTCAACGGCTGGCGCCGGGCAAACGCGAGCAACTGGCTGGTCAACTTGGAGGCGCGCTCCACGGTTTCGGACACCGCGGTCATATAGCGTTGTCGGCGCTCTTCGGACAAGTTGGGCATGCGCAGGAAGTCCACCGAAGAACGGATGATCGTCAGCAAGTTATTGAAATCATGGGCCACGCCACCGGTGAGCTGGCCGATGGCTTCGAGTTTCTGCGACTGGCGCAGCGCCGCTTCGGTCTGTTTCAGACGCGTGGTGCGTTCCTCGACCCGTTCTTCCAGCGTCGCGTTCAATTCGGCCAGGGCCGCCAGGCCTTCGCGCACGGCAGCGTCGGCACGGGCGCGCTCGATGTGGGCCCAGGAGCGCTCGGTGACTTCCATCAGCAGCGCCAGATCGTTGGATGACCAGACCCGCGGCGTTTTGTCGTGAATGGCCATCAGCGCGGTCAAGCGCCCGCCCTTGATCAACGGCACGCAAATGGTGGCCGCGATGCCAATGGCCTGGAACGTCGCCGCTTCCTCCGGCGCCAGCTCCTTGAGGTTATCGTTGATCACCAGCGGCTTGCCGGCCCGCAGGTTGGCGACAGCCAGCCGCCCAAAATCAGCCAACCGATAATGCCCGAGAATGTGAGGCGAACCGGCCCTGGCCCAATCACCGCGAATGGTGAAGCCGTCCTCGTCTTCATCCATGTCCGCATAGGCACAATTGGACAGGTTCAAGTGCGCCGCCAGAATCCGCGTGGTGGTTGCCATGATGGCCTGCGGGTCCGTGGCGTTGGCCACGGCATTGCCGATGGCATCCAGCACGGCCAGCCGCTGGGTCATGAACACCGTGGACGTGGTTTCGGTGACCGTATCCAACATGCCCACCACTTTGCCGAACTGGTCACGGATGGGGCTGTAGCAGAACGTGAAATAAGCTTGCTCAGGACCGCCGCCGCGCTCGATGACCAGGGGGAAGTTCTCTATATAAGTGGCTTGCCCATCGAAGGCCGCGCGCACGATCGGCCCGATATCGTTCCAGACCTCCCGCCACACCTCATCGAACCGCCGCCCCAACGCCTCAGGCTTGTTGCCGAGGATGGTCAGGAACGCATCGTTGTACAACGTGATCAGGTCCGGTCCCCACACAATGGCCTGGGGAAAATGCGAGGCGAGGCTCAGGGCCACGGTGGTCTTCAGCACATCAGGCCACTGCGAAGGCGGCCCGAGCGGCGTGTCCCCCCAAGGATGGCGCCGAACCCGTTCAGCCATTTCTCCAGAGCTCTGAAGCCAATCTGTCATTGCGTTCGATCCTTCTGAGACGCCAATACCAACGAGGGGGGGAAACGCTTGTGACCCCAGGCAGGGCCGTATTATCCCGCGACGGGTGGGAATGCGCGATTGGATTGTGGGAGGCGTCGGGGGGCAAATGGGGGGGAACGGGCAGATAATGGCGATGAGGCTACAGAAATATCCTACATATCGTTGGGATTTGGCCCGATGTAAGTGAGGGGCTTGCTCAGTTGTAAGACATATAGCTCAGATGCTTACGGCTGTGGCAACGTCCTACACATGATTGGGAATCCCCTTCGCTATCAATCCCTTGCGTATTTTTTGCGGCGGCGACTATAGTCTTCGCGTCGCCCAGATGGTGGCCGGGTTTGGCGACCCGCAGTGGGATGCAAAAGCGCTTGCTTTGTTGCAGGCGTTCTTGCATCTGTAGAGTTGTCGTTATGGCAGCTGTACGCGGGAGACCTTCGGGTCTGCCGGCTTCCACTCCGGTTCGCCAACCTGCGTACAGTTGCCACCTTTCGTTTGGCGACGATTAGGTGGTGAAACTTTTCCAGTGGAGCTTACTTATGAATCAATATATGGGCCTTACCAGCAACGCCGACGACCAACCCCTCTACGTCGATACCACCGCCCCGCTACACATCCTGCTCGACTCAGCCGCCTACCGAATCCGTGCCGCCACCCAATTCCTGGAGAACCTGGCGATGCGTGATGAATTGACCATCGATCCCGCAACCCTTCAGGACCTCGCACAACTGTGCTGCATCCCACTGCGCGATGGGTGCGACGTGATGGATGTGATTGCACGACGATTGGATGCGGCACCGGCAGGCTCCACGCTATAAGCCTGTCCGCCGACAACCTGTGGCGAGGGAGCTTGCTCCCGCTGGGCTGCGCAGCGGCCCCTTTTGTGAGCGCTGCGCACTCAAGCGGGAGCAAGCTCCCTCGCCACGGGTACCTTGTCGACCTGAACTACTCGACAAACGTCATCACACCAACCCGCGATTGATCATTCAGCGCAGTTGCCCACTTTGGTTTACAGACTAGCCTTCCAAATGCCCGCCCAAGGACGAACCATGGCTGACCGCAAACGACTCCACCAAGACGGCTACGCCCTGCTCCGCCGAGCCATCCCGAACGAGTGGCTGGCTGACTTGCGTAGCGTGTTCGATGCAGGCGTGCGGCCGTCAGATCAATGGCCAGTGCCCCGTGGCACGGACTGGCGCTATTCGATGCTGGACGATGATTCGAGGATTCAGGCCGTATGTCGTCTGCCCCAATTACTGGCGGTGGCGGGAGAGTTGATCGGCGAGCAATTCTTCCTCTCCCAAGTGGAAGGTCGCGAGCCCCTTGCCGGTGGCGGCCAGCAACCACTGCACCGCGATCTGTCGGCCCAACGACCAGGCGACATCGCCATCGCCCTGGCATTCTTCGACGATTACGGCCCCGAGAACGGTGCGACACGGATCGTCCCCGGCAGCCATCGCCCCGAGCCGGATGCGCCACCCTTCGACTTCAATGACGAGTCAGGCGCGGTACAGCTTTCAGGCAGTGCCGGTGACATCCTGGTGTTCGATGTCGACCTGGTGCACGCGGGCAGCCTGAACGCGATCGGCGCACGCCGTCGCTCCATCCTGATCAGCTATTTCGCGGAATCGCTCTACGCGTCACACCTGGAAACCGTGGCGCTGCGCAATATTCGCATGGACACCCGCGATCGATTCGCCCCCTCGGCGTTTACTTTCGAGGGCTAGGTTTGTGGGTCGATGAAAGTTGTGCGCAACGGTTCGAATCCGAGCTTTAATGCCCGAGCTTTTTGAGAACACCATTCGTCTGATCAAGGAAGAAACGACATTGAAAATAGTTTTCGGCGCCCTGTTGTTGGCCTGCCTGAGGTGATGGCGGTCGTGCTCGGGGGGTGATTCAGCAGCAGGTTGCATCGCTGATCGTTGAGTTTTTGGCGCAGTCATCGGGCTATAAAGAAGGTAGTTTGTAACCGGGTGGTGCTGACTTTAAGCGGTTTGATGCAAACGCCGGAGGAGCCATTTTGCGCCCATACATATCAGTGGCTATTAATCCCGTCCGGTCAGAATCACTGGCCCCCTCGGAGCCACGGATTGGGTTCGTCAAAGCGAGCCGGTGTCGGCATTTCCCCTGCGAAGAAGCCCTCAAAAACCATCTGGAATCTCTCGCGAAAATCATAGATCTGCTTTCTTTTTAGATTTCGGATCTTGAAGAGATCCTTGCGATCAAAGTGGCACCCGAATAACAGAAAGCCGTAGCTGAATATCTCGAACACCCTATGTGAGAGCGCCTGACTGAAGCTTGCCTCTGTCGCGATTTGATAAAGTGCCCACTCCAGTAGCCAGTATTCTTCACGATCCCAGAGTCCTGCTTCGTGTAACCGTCCGATGAACGAGGCGTCTTCGTATGCTTCGCACCCGACGAAATTTCTGGCGATCAGAGCGTGCGCATCCATGTTAATGATTTCCATATCAGATAAGGTCGACAACGTACCGAGTTGCCACTCTCGGACAATGTACCGCAAAACTCCCGCGCCCTCCCCAGCGGAGCTGTTGGCCAGCCATCCACTTTACGGAGCCAGGAAATGCCTGCTTTTGAAATTTTACCGCTCGAAGCTATTGGTCCCGTGCGTCTTGGTGTAGCACGCGCTGTAGCGAGGCAAGCAATGGCCGCCATTGGGTTCCCGCTTGAGCATTCCCGGAACAGCGTCGATTATTTTTGCGAGTCCTGCATGCAGGTTTCCCACGGACCAAACGATGAAGTCAGCTTCATTGGTGCCTCCGGAAATCCGAACGTCACATTCGTCTTCAAGGGCATCGATGTCTTCAGGCACTCTGCCATCGACGTGTTTTCGCTGATGGCTGCTTCGGACAATTCCGGTACGCATGAATTCTCACCATATGAATACCTATTTCCTAACCAAATCCTGACGCTATGGGATGCGGATGAACAATACGACCGTCAAGGAGGAGAGAGTCGCAAGGTCTGGGGTCAGGTCGGAATCGGAAATAGCGCTTACCTGGCAGCCATTCGCGCCATCAAGACAAAAATGTGATGAGCCATCTTCTATTCCAATGAGAAAATTTACAGGGACAGTTTCGGACATAAAGCGACCGTTTGGGAACGGCAGCTTTTGGCCCGAAAGGAGTCAAGGTATGTCCCTTCCCCAATAGCTTCCGACTTAACTATCCTGCGCCTCCACCCCAAACGGAATTCGCCAAGATGTATCTGCGTTCAAGCGTGTTATGCCTATGCCTGTTCAGCACCCTGAGCCAGGCCGCTGTCAACTGCTCTGCCCTCGCGAAAAAGATCTCTGGCACCGTGCCTGAGTTTCACCCGTCGGTGCAAGGCAAGGTCATTGGCACCGGGCGCCTGCATTTTCACGAAGCGCCGAATGAAGCCTGTGCCAATAAAAAGATTTTCGTAATACCCGGCGACTCTCTCACCGTTTACGCCAGCCTTGAAGACGAGTCATGGCTGGAGGTGAACTTCATCGCCAAGAGTGGCGACGACTACACCGGTTGGGTAAAGGCAGACCGGGTCGAGATTGGTGTACCTTACGGAGCGCCACCGGACGGTGCCGACGAGGCCCCAGCGGGTGATGCCCAGTAATTCAAAATGGGTGTGCCGTTTTTCATTTTTGAAGCGCAGGAGAGACGATGACGGACTCGCCAGAAGGGAGTGCGCTGTTGCCGGCCAGCACACACGGCGACCTCGATGTGGCTGATGCCACGGGCTTCGCCGCCTGGGCTCGCGTCTGGGCAGAGCTTGGCGTCGGATGCGCGTCACAAGAGACGTACGAAGCACTCATTCGACACTACTGCGAGCCGCACCGCGCTTACCACACCCTCCAACATCTGCAGGAATGCCTTCAAGTGCGCCGATTCGTCAACGCGGCCTGCCAGGCCCCCGCCGAAATCGACCTCGCGCTATGGTTCCATGATGCGATCTACGACCCTCTTCGCAGCGACAACGAGCTGCGCAGTGCTCAATGGTTGGATGACGTGGCACGCGATAGCGGCCTGGGCGATGAAACGCGACGCAGGCTTTACGAGCTGGTGATGGTGACGCGGCACGACGCTGCTCCGGCGTCGGCAGACGAAGCGGTGCTGGTGGACACGGATCTGGCGATCCTTGGGGCAGCGTTCGAGCGGTTCGAGGAATACGACCAACAAATCCGCCGCGAGTACTCGTTTGTACCGCTGTCTGTGTACCGCCAAAAGCGCCGCCAGGTCCTTGAAGGTTTTCTGGCACGTGGGCGCATTTATACGACTGCACCGTACTTCGACGCATTCGAGCAGCAGGCACGCGTAAATCTTGCTCGCGCCATCGAACGCCTTGACTGAAGACTGGATTCAAACGGCGAAGGGATAACTTACTCCCCTGACTGCACGCTCTTCATGGCTTCGAGAAGCTGGCCCTCAAAGTACTCGCTCCCATCTCGTTCCTGCTCTTTTATGCGGCGCTTTGCTTCTATAAGCATCTGCGTGACAGCGATGTCCTGATTCAAAAAAGTGGCAACCATCAGGTCGGTCAAATTTGCTAAAGGGGTATCCCAGACCGCCTTGCAACGCTGCATCAGACCTGTAGGTGAATCCCCACACCACGGACCCAAAAAATTTGAGATTGTAAGATTCGAACTCATGAACCGACCTCTGATAGAAATCGAAGGGTGGGTCATTTCGCATGATCAGAAGATAGCTAAAAAAACGAGATTGGATGACTACTTTTGGCCGATTGCGAGCCTTCGTGACAGGCAGCATACGGCCAGAAGTGGTCAGCGAACTTCGCTTGTCGACAGAACTACTAAACGAGTTGGTGATTGGCGACAAGCTGAGCATTGAGGTAATTGTTGGCGCAATTTTTTGAGGCCTGCCCGACACCGTATACCTGCGTTAGGCGCTTTACTAAGCTGGCTTTGGCGAGGCGGCACGTGATCAGTCCAAAATATCGATGATAGCCGTGTTTTTGAAGGTGATTTCTTCACACTTCAGGGTGTGTAACCCTGCTTTAGACACCTCCTAGTCGCCCATGCGTCAATCAGTTCGCGCGTTCGCGCATTGATGACCGAGTTTATAGGCCGTCGTAGATGGCATCCAGCCATGAAAGCGCTTGTGTCTATTTTAGTTGCCTGCTACGTTCAGGCTAAGCAGGGAATCATCAGGCGGGAAGCCAATGTTACGCCCCTCTGAAAATGTGACCAGCCTAAACACCAATGTCAGAGGGGAACGGTTACATGGAAGGCTTTCATGATCCTATTAGGCATTTAAAATATCTTCGGCAATCTTTGTCACAAGATAATGAATCAATCGGCTTTTTTTTATCTGCGGGATGTCCTCTCTCAGTAAGTATGCCAACAGATGAATGGCCATTAATCCCTGATGTAGCAAACCTTACAAAATTCATTAACAGTCAGCTGGTGGAAGACGCTCAATATAAAATTCTTTTGGCTGAGCTGGTTAAGGCAGAACGAAATTCTGAGAATATAGAAGACACACTAAGCTTCTTAAGAAGTCTCTTAGCTGTATCCAAAGGCGGAGAAGTTAGAGGTTTAAGTGAGGCTAGTCTTTTAGAGCTTGAGAAAAAAATATGCAAGATTATTGTTAAAAAAATTGATGTATTACTTCCAAGTCACGACACTCCATATCACCAGCTGTGCAAGTGGATACGCTCTATAGACAGGAAAACTCCCGTCGAAATATTTACCACGAATTACGACTTGCTTATGGAACAATCACTTGAGGATCTTGAGGTCGAGTATTTCGATGGGTTCGTGGGTGCCCGTAGATCATTTTTTGACTTGCGAGCTCTAGAAGACAATCTAATACCCGTTCACTGGTCTAGACTTTGGAAAATTCACGGATCAATTAACTGGTACAAAGAGGAAATATCTGGCCAGAAAAAAGTCTATCGATCTTCGGAGATAAAGGAGGACGCGTCCCACTTGATTTATCCTTCGCACTTGAAGTATGAAGAAAGCCGGAAAATGCCCTACCTTGCACTCATAGATCAACTAAATAGATTTATTCGTAAAAAGTCGTCATTGCTCATAATGTCAGGCTACTCATTTAATGATGGCCATTTAAATGACACCATAATAAACGCTCTAAAAGCAAACCCTACAGCGATGGTGCTGGCGCTGATGTATGGAAATTTCGAAGATCAGCTTCCTGACGGGTTAGCGAAAGAAAAGTACCCTGAGGCATATCGATTAGCAAAAAACCAGCACAATCTAAATATTTGGACATTCGACAAGGCCATTATTGGTACAAACCCGGGGCGATGGTCTCTATTTCCTGAAAACGACGATGCTGACCTGGATATCAGAGCATTTATTACTTCTACCAAGATTGATGACACATCAGGCAAGACAGAGAACATTATCAAGCTTGGTGACTTTGCTGTCTTTACGAGCTTTTTGAAAAGGATAATCGGCTCAGCATCAGGGGGAAGTTAATGGCTAGCAAAGAAACCTACTTGGGCGATGTCCAAGATGTAAACGGGACGGCGGTTAGCATTTCATTATCCAAGCAGTCATTAACAGGCTTCATTTATATCGACGGCCAAGGATATAGGGTCGGACAGATTGGTAGTTTTGTAAGAATACCCATAGGCTTTTCTGATTTATTCGGAATTGTCAGTCAAGTAGGTGCAAGCGCTGTACCGGAAAATAAGAACAGCATCGACGATCAAAGTAATAGATGGATGAGAATCCAGCTTGTCGGTGAGGGGCAACGAAATGGTTCATTTCAACGAGGTCTATCACAGTACCCCACAATTGGGGATGAGGTTCATTTAGTATCCGAAAAGGAGCTAAAAACAATTTATGGCCGTCCAGATCGACCATATTTCGTAAAATTAGGTCATATCTCAAACGCTGAATCTATACCGGCCCTGATTGACATTAATAAGCTTGTCACTCGTCACTCCGCTATCGTTGGTACGACAGGATCTGGTAAGTCCACAACGGTGGCAAGCATTATGAATGCGCTGTCCGACACTGAGAAATACCCTTCTTCGCGAATTATTATGCTCGACTTACATGGGGAGTATGGTTCTGCCCTTAAAGACAAGGCTGATATCTTCAAAATAAACTCATTCAAGTCGTCTAAACTCGCAGAAAGCGAGCTGCGAATTCCATTCTGGGCGTTAAATTTTGATGAGCTATGCGAAATTAGCTTTGGCGAGTTCAGCAACGAAAAAGAAAAAAACGTTGTTATGGAGCGAGTTCATAAACTTAAAGCCGAGTCGATCGCGAAATATCCAAGAACTGGCGCGTCCCTTGATTCGGTTAGTGTTGACTCCCCTATTCCTTTTAGTATCCACCATCTGTGGTACGACCTTTTCATCGAGACATTTGCAACTTACTACAAAGGCCGTCCAGGAAAGCCGATGAATAATCTTGCCTTTGAACTTGATCCCGCTGGCAAGGAACTAAGAGGAAATCCCGCTGCTGGGATACCTCCAATATTCAAGAATATCGTTACCGAGGCCAACGAGGAGAAAATCAACTATCTGCCAGGCTCATTGAACATTGGGAAAAATGTTTTGCTGCTCGGCACAAAACTTCGAATACCTAGGTATGACTTTATATTTCGTCCCGGCGATTGGATGCCAGAAGCAGACGGTGCAGTAGTGACTGACCTAGACAAATTACTTGAGAGTTGGATTGGCCGAAAATCGATATCTATCTTAGATTTATCTGGCGTCCCCCCAGACATATTGCAAACCACTATAGGGGCGGTACTAAGGATACTGTATGAAGCTCTTTTTTGGGCAAGAAACCTATCTCAAGGTGGCAGGCACCGTCCGTTATTAATTGTCATGGAGGAAGCACATATATATCTCAATGACAGTTTCAAGGGTATGGCTTCTAAAATTGTACAGCGGATAGTAAAAGAGGGACGGAAATACGGTATAGGCGCAATGATCGTCAGCCAACGTCCGTCCGAAATAGACCCTACAATTCTCTCTCAGTGTGGGACTTTTTTTGCTCTTAGACTTACCAATTCGACAGATCGCGCGCACATCACCTCTGCACTCTCAGACAATCTGGACGGATTGACTAGTATGCTGCCCATCTTGAGAACAGGGGAGGCGATTATCTTAGGCGAGGCGGTAAAGCTTCCTATGAGGACCTCTATTCTAGCTCCTCCGAAAAATCGACGACCAGATAGCCAAGATCCTATAGTTTACGATGAGTTTCCTATCGATGAATCTCTTTCTCCCGGTGGATGGGGAATAAAAATGGAGGGCAGTCCCAACTATGAAGAACTAGTAGAAACATGGCGAGCTCAGAATCCCCGAATTGATAAGATAAAAACTTAGGAGTAATTATGGAACGAAGCCCGGTGTCATCTTCAAACGTAGAGTCCGTAGGCTACGACGAAGACAGTGAAACTTTAGAGGTGGAGTTTAAAAATGGTACGCTTTACCAATACTTCGATGTACCACAAAGCGCCTTCAATGGGTTGGTAAATGCCGACTCGGTTGGAGGTTATCTCGCCGAAAATATTAAAGGCGTGTATAGATATTCTCGTGTTTGAATAAGCATCAAAATGGAGTGGGGTTCTCGTTTGGCTATGTGAATAAGTACGCGGACATCCACTCTAACAATGAGCTTTCCCTACGCCCGAGCAGAAGTATTCGTCCTTCATCCTTGGACCCTCTGCTTCAACGCTTCACCGCGGGCATTGAGCTTAGCGTCTCTGCGCCTAACGTAACCAATATGCGGGCGCTGTGAATCGCCCTTCATTTTGTAGGCGGCGATTGACTGCTTTTGGCCGGTTCCGGTCTTTCGCGACCGGCTACAATCGACCGAGGCAGTGTAAAAACGTTTTTGAGCACGACAGGTACTTAAAACTGGACTGAAAATCGCGCTTCTACGCGAAATCCACATCTGCTGACGTGCCGATAAATTTCAGATTTAACGTGGACGCGCACATTTCAATTTTGGCGAAGCGTTTTTACACACTCTGGACCCAAAGCGGCCCTTCGGTAGCGACTGTTTTCAGCCACTTAGGCCCTGTAAGGAAATGGATGTCGCAAACATCGAATGGAGCAAGCGAGCGAGGCCATGGCGGCATAACCTTCCGCGAGCTTGTCGAAGCGCGCCACGATTCGGCGGATCTCCTTCGGGTGTGAGTAAATTGACCCTGCGTAATGCATATTAGAGATTGTATGGAAAGTAGCCGAATAGCGATAAAGTATGGCAAAAATAGGTGATGAAGCGGAGTTCACTATTTGTAAATAATTGTCGAACCTGTTTAATCACAGCATGATCACCGTAAGGAAACTTTTCTTAAAAAGTCTAACACCAGGAGCATGAGACAGAGCAATGAAGTACATCGATATTCATTACCACGAGCCCGCCCTCGAAAATAATTACATCCTGATACTCACATCCAACGACAAGGAAAAGGATGCGCTTAACGACATTCTAAAGCACAAGGCAGAGCTGAGGCTTCAGATACCCAACCGAGGCTGCACCATCGGTACATTGGATAGAAGGCTAATAGTGCATTTGAGCGGCGCGAGCGGCGCATCGAAAGAGGGCTCTATCGCCAACGCCGCAGTCCGATTCATCGACGCTTACTCGAAGCCGAGCCTGATCATTCTGACCGGCATCTGTTGGGGTGCTCCCAATTTCACATCCATTGGTCAGACACTGGTATGCACCCATGTCTTGTCACTGAATGATATGGAAGTCACGCCTACTGGCACTCGTTACAGAAAGAGATCCTTCAATAGCAATACGGTGTTGGACGAAGATCAACTCGCCAGCGTGCCTTGTACCACTGCGACCATGGCGAGCCTGGAAACTCTGTACAAAAGCGATGCGGCCCGCGATGACTTGCTCGCACAGTACCCGGAGGTGAAAGCCGGAGAAATGGAGGCCTTCGGTTTTGTGCAAAGCGTCGGCCAAGTGCCGTGGGTCGTTGTCAAGACGGTATCGGATTACGGCGGCGACAGCTTCTCGGATATCGGGCAGAAAGAAATTGCTACTACGACAGCCCAGCGTCTGCCTATCATTATCGATTCGTTGTGCCAGTCGAATGGCTACAGCTTTGAAACTGCGTCTCCCGCTTACCTTCATCTATTCGACGCGATGATTGGCGACACCATTTCTCTACACGAACGAGATGTGAAAAAACTAGGCCTAAATGACATTCTAAACAACGAGTATGGCCCTCTACTGCTACGTAAACTGCACAACTACTGTTCTGAAATCGAATATGACAGTGAATTCCCTTATCTGATATGTGACGTTCTTCTCGAACTTGCCCAAAATGCCTTCAAGCACAATGGTTCTAAGACGCTGAGCATCTGCCTGAATGCCACATCGATTACGGTGGTGACCGACAACGACGTGTTCGATATGAACCAGCTAACTACAGGACGCGGAGGGGCGGAGGCCTGGAAGGATTTCTCCGGACGTTACATGGAAAATGGTGAAGTCTCCTATCGGGCCAAGAAAAATCAACACAGATTCTCGCTCCACCGAGTCGATAAGAACCTTCGAAAAGCCAAGGAAAACTGTGCTGTGACCATCAGGCGCGACACGATAGGCAGCGGATTCCGCGCGCCCAATGGCATTCTGGTATTTGAAACCACCTGCTCATCCATCTTCATCAGTACCGACGGTATCTTCATGCGCTCACGTGCATTTTCGATCATCGAAGACATCAAAAAACACCTTTCACAAGGTCTGGTGATCTACCTGTGCTGCCGTAATTCGGATGAAGCCCAGCGCTACAAAAGCGCAATTGAAGATAACACGGGGCAACTGAGAGTATTTACCGGCTAGATGGTGGCAATGGTTATTTCGCCAAACCCGGGGTTGGCATAACCATGCCGTGGTAGCCAAGAGTCTGCTTTTGGCCGACAGCTGCCGTTCATGAAGGGCAGCTATCGACCCAGGCCGGCCCCTCATGGCTGCTAACGCTTACCAGAACCAGTGACTGCAATCCGATGGTACTATCTTCAATCGTGAGCTTGAAAAGATTCCGCGTTTTTTGTGGAGCTTCGCAGGAACGCAATAATCTCGGTTCGACTACCAACGGCTGGTCATTAGACCAATCCAATGTAACTATTTCAATCGACCAACTGTCTGCCGCTTCGGTGGGCGACCGTAGAAAAGTAAGGATTTAGGATCTCGAAATGTTGAATCGAATACTCATTTATTTAGGGTTGTTGCGGGAAGAACGATCCCTTGCCGACACGATACTAAACACTCGAAGTGCTGTCTTCTTTGCGAAAATTATGGGTGTATGCGCTTTTATTTCGATTGGCTCGAATTACATCATGTGGGTGCACGCCGTCTTCGAAGATTTTGATTTAGGGAATTCGGCCATCAGGGAGTACCTGTCGTCAGACTATTATGGGAGCGCTATGCGGGATGAGGCGCGGCAGCTGGAGCGGTACAATAAGGGGGTGGCCGATTCGTTACCTCCACATTTGAGTTTCTATTTCCCTACTCTAGGTGTAATCGTCAAGCACGAGGTAAGTGTAGTGCCTGGAACAGGGCACAGGCCGGACGGCACTCCTCAGTACAAATTTGAAAATAAATTCAGAGTTTCGCTGAATTTCGTTCACCTCATATGGTTTGTTTTATTGATGAGCATGCTGCTGGTCTCTGGGCTATTATTTTTATCCCGTCGCTCACCTGCGGCGCTGATCCGACTCGAGGAGCTAGAGCTTAAGAATCATTTTTCACCGAGAGAACGATTGCCGCCTACCCGTGAAATGCTTGGAGTTGATAACCGGCTCGCTCTTATCTTCAAACGATTTAACGCTTTTGTGGTGTCCCTGAATTCCCGTCAACGCGGAAAACCATCTTTTGAGGTTAACGATGAGTACGATGTTCAGGACCTCATGCTACCTATGCTGCAAATGGAGTTCGGAATCGTCAAGCGTGAAGTCTGGGGCCCGGATATCGCCGGGTCAGCTTCCAGGGTGGACTTTCAGCTCGTCAACGAAGGAGTGCTTATTGAAATAAAGAAGACACGAGGGAGTTTGTCAGATCGAGAACTATCGAATGAGCTCATCGTTGATGTTATTCGATATTCAGCTTATGAGCACATCAATAAGATTGTATTTTTTATCTATGATCCCGAGACTCGGATCCGGGATCCATTAGTCCTGTTGACAGATATCGAAAAACTGCGCGACAAAGTTGATGTGAAAGTTTTTATATCGCCACGGTGGTATGAATAGTCCGATGGTAATAGAGTCCGAATGGCGGTATCAGAGTATGACGTAACCGGAGTAGTTGGTTACCAGACAATTCCTCAATTATGCAGTAACTCACAAATTATGACGCTACTGAAGCTGGAATTGTGCCGCGTCCGGGGATGAACTGGATAGAGATATCTAAGTGTGACCGAAGACTCAATGTGCGGGGCCCATTAAGGTAGGAGCCGAGTCAATGACTTTTGTGGCTGTAAATGCTTGCGTAGTTCGTGGTTACCTGATCCAGCGCAGCGATTGTTGAAAGCGTCTGCGGTCTCTGCAGCCTGTAGAGAGCATCATAAATCACCTTGGATGCGATCATGGGGGCATGCGCGGCCCAGCGTCCGCTCCTGGCCGAAAACAGTCAGTCATGACCGCCTGCTTTCGATCCAAAAGGGGCCTACTGTATACACTCATAAGAGCGAAATTCATCCACCAATCAATCTTCAAATCAACCGATCCACAACCCTCGCATTCCACAACTCCCGATACCGCTCCCGCCAGCCCGGACTCCCCTTATCCAACCACTCCAACGTCGCCTCGATACTCTCAGGGCTGATCATGAAGTGATTGATATGCTCCTCGATCCGCTCTTCCGATAAATGCAACGAATCCAAATAGCCATTGAAAGAATCCGCCAGCACCACATACTCATCGCCCTGCTGACGGCGCCCGGTCCAGGCCGGTAAGCCCGCCACCATCGCCGCCACGTCCTGGCGCCCTTCGCGCAAATCCAGCAGTAGGATACTCGCGCCGCCGTCGCGACCGATCGGCAGCAATCCCGTCGCGGGGAAGCCGGGCTGAGCCCGCAGTTGCTCCAGTTCGAAGGGGTTGGATTCATACTCTTTGTCCGGGTCCAGCCCGTACAGTGAAAAGCTGAGCAACTCCTCATCGCCATTGGCGAGCGTGGCCAGCACATCGTATTCCAAGTAGGCGCCGTTGCAGGTTTTCAGGAACTGGCGATAGTCGTCCGGCAAGCGGGCACCCAGGCTGGCTTCCAGTTGCGCGATAGCAAGGTCGGTGGCGCCTTCACGGGTGTGTTCGAGGATGAGTCCGCGGTAGTCAGTCATTGTTGTCTCGAAAAGGTATTGGGACACTAGAGGTCTTGAAACACACCGCGTCGCACAATCAGTCCGACGCATCGATAACAAGCGGCAAGTGCTGCGCTCACTCGCTGGCCAGATGTCTCTCGATCAGCCTCGCTGCCTCATCTGCGTGAGTAAAGCCCAGGCTGTGATCGGCGCCAGGGAAAACGTGCAGTTCAGCGCGGGGCAACAGTTGGGCAAGGTACTGGCCGACGCGAACGGGGCTGATCGGATCAGCGTCGCCCCAGAGCAGCAGGACCGGCATGCGCAGCTCGACCAAGCGGGATGTGAGGTCGGTGCGGTCGTCGAGAAACCAACTCGGCAGTGTCAAGTTGGCCGCCGCAAAATCCGGGCGCCAGTCGTACGCGCCCAGCGCCGACATGTCCACCCCGCCCGAGGTGACGGTCAGCACCAGGTGGGTGATCCGCTCAGGGCGTTCAAGTGCTGCGAGCACCGCGACGATACCGCCCATGGATTGCGCCACAAGCGCTGTGGGTTGGTCGATCTCGGCCAGCACACGCGCCACCAGGTCATTCATGCCGGTCACGCCAGGCATGGGCGGTGTGTCTCCAAAGCCGGGCCAGCCGATATGAACTGGCTGCGCCAGGTGGGCCAAGCGCTCAGCCACCGGATGCCAGAATTGGGTGTTGCCTGAGGCGCCGGGCAAGAAGATGAGTTTGGCGGGGGATGCGGTCACGGGTTCGTCCTTGAAAATGGAATTGAAAGAGTCAGCAGGAGGCCAAAGGGATACCGCCAGGTTCAATGACCGGTTCCAGCTTCACACCACACTCGCCCGATGCAGACTGCTCATATGCCCAACGCCCGCCGCCTTCAAACGGCTCACCAGATCCTCCCGAGCCGCTCGTCCACCGGAACGGACATACTCCAGCTCCGCCGCGGTGATCAATACCACCGGCACCAATCTGACCGGGGACAAGGGCATGTCATCCAGTTGGGTAGGGAAATCCGGTGCCGGGGCGCCGAGCAGAACGCCGGTGGAGTCGTCATCGGTCACGAAGAGTTTGGGCAGTTGATCGCTCATGTGGTGCGATTGGCTCAGCCCGGGAAGTTCAAGGGATAGCGCCCCGTGCTGGTCGAGTTGGTGGGTGATGCCGCCCGCGTCGGCCACCGTTTTGGCAACGTGTTCCAACAATTCGAATGCCCAACTGCGTTTGAAAGGATCGACCTCTCCCACCGGGCCATAAGCGTGCTCGGGGATATCCGCGGTTTCGACGAACAATTCCATTTCGAAGCCGTTGCCCATTCCTTCCGTATCATCAAATGGATCGGACAGGCCTTCAGTGGCGAGAATGATCGCGTCGTCACGGCGAACCACGCGGTAGGCCTGGCGGGTCGAGGGCCAGTACGGGCCGCCGGAGAAGGTCGGACTGATCAGGTAGGCAAGGACATCCCGCTCGACCGTGCCGACAGCGCTCCAATGACGGTCCAGGCACGCTGCGCCGGCTTCCCGGACGGCCAGATTGGCTGCTTCAGCCTCGGTCAGGTCGCCAAGCTCGTGGGACTGCGGCGCGGGCTGGTCGTTTTGGGTTTCAGGGGTTTTCGATGAACCGAAGAGCTTCTTGAAGAAATTCATGGACGTTCCTATCCGAAAATTGCAGTTGATCTAGGCTCAGTCACCATGCCTGGATCGATTTCAAAAGGATGAATATGACATTGACGGTCGAAAGTTTGCTCAGCATAGCAATGACCAATCCAATCAACGCGCAAATCACTTCGCGCTTGCCTTCACTCGGTTTGAATCAATGCATGCTCACGGCTGGCTGCCTGTTCCAAGCCGTCTGGAATCATCAGTCGCAGCGCCCACCCGCTTGGGGCGTGAAGGACTACGACGTTTTTTACTTCGACCCCGACCTGTCTTGGGAGGCCGAGAATGAAGTGATCAGCGCCGCCCAGCGTCTGTTTCAGGACCTCGACGTCAACATCGAGATCAAGAACCAGGCGCGCGTCCACCTTTGGTACGGCCAGCGGTTTGGCAAGCCGTATCCTCAGCTACAGTCGGCCAAGGATGGCATTGATCGTTACTTGATTGCGGGTACGTGTATTGGGCTGGATGTTGAAACCGGTGAGGTCTATGCGCCCTATGGCCTGGACGACGTAGAGCAAGGCGTCCTTCGCATGAATCCAAGAAATCCCCAGCCGGACTTGTTCGATGAGAAGGCGAAAAGTTATCAGGCTCGCTGGCCTTGGCTGAGGATAGTGGATGACCTTCGCTGATCCGACTCACTCCAGGAACGAAGCCGACTTGAGCAAATCGTAAAGCCCCTCAGGCACCAGCGGCGTCAGAGCCGTGAAACAGGCACTGGAACACCACGTAGCCCTGAACGATGCGCCATCGCTCTCAAAGCCTTCCAGCCAGGTTTTTTCGTAAAGATCGGCGTCGTCAAATGTTGCATCGTAGACTTGGACGATCTCGTGCCCAGGTTTGCCGGCGTAGGTAAAAATGCTTTCCAAGGTGCCAATCAACCGAAGGTCACTGATTGATGCGCCCAGCTCTTCTTGCACTTCTCGGATGATGGCATCGCGACTTCTTTCGCCGAATTCGATGCCGCCACCAATTGGACGAAAAAGCGTCTGGTTTTTATTGGCATCGTAGAACTGGTTGACCAGTATTTTTCCGTGATGATGAAAAATGCAAAGCACGAGTGGGCGAATGCGTTGTGCCGACACGAATAGAACTTCCTTTTTGATTTAATGATGAACAACGTCCTGCAGAACCCTGTATCAGGGTAAAAAACCCTATCAACTCAACCTTGACTCATCGTTCCCGAAAAACTCGCCTCCACCGGCCCGATAAGAAAGACCGCGCCCACGCCATCCCATTGCACCGTCACGCTGCCGCCATCACATTCAACCTCGACGGTGCTGTCCAACAAACCACGACGAATCCCATTGACAACCGCACCGCACGAAC
Source organism: Pseudomonas sp. NFIX10 (assembly GCF_900111955.1). Lineage (NCBI taxonomy): Bacteria > Pseudomonadati > Pseudomonadota > Gammaproteobacteria > Pseudomonadales > Pseudomonadaceae > Pseudomonas > Pseudomonas sp. NFIX10. Next base: position 55,980 of record NZ_FOKH01000039.1, read on the forward strand.
AGGACCCCGACCCCAGTGCAATACCCGCCCCGCGCTCCCAGATGCGCAACCGAATATGCGTGCGATCAATGATCTGGACAAAATGAACGTTGGTCTTAAGCGGAAACAGCACGTTGGTTTCGATGGCCGGTCCGATCGTCGCGATATCAATACTAGCCAGGTCATCGACAAAATAGGTGCAGTGGGGATTTCCCATGCTGCAGGCGGCTGGACTGCCAGCAAGTGGCAGGGTGGCGGTGTCCAGTTCCTGCGCCAAGGGAATGTCCGACCAGCCGAAAAGCGGCACGCCCATGTCGACGGAAATGTCGCCGGTGGGGGTACGTTCACAGGTAAGCAAACCACGGTTAGTGCGCAGCATCAGCGCAGTTACATTGGCTTCGCGCATGAGCAGGTCCGCCGCACCTCGTGTCGCGCTGCCACAAACGTCCAGCGCGGAGCCATCCGCGTTCCAGAACATCACCCGCGCAGCGGCATCGTCGCAATCGAGCAACACCGCGAGTTGGTTGAAGCCTATGCCCCGGTTCCGATTCCCCATCCGTTGCGCCATGGCACTCGTCATCGCACTAGCCGAATTTCGCGAATCGACAATCACGAAGTCATCGCCATTGGCATGCATCTTATGAAAGCTCAGTGGCATACAAACGCTCTGCTGGAGATGAGTGACGGTTGCATGTGCTCTTCCTTGTTACTTGTTGTTGACGAGGTGCGAGGACCGATGCCCCCGACGATGGCCGTTCGATTGAGGTTGGCGGCTCTCAGATACTCCCCGCCCTTTCATTAACGACGGGTTTTCTCTCAAGCCACGCCTCACGCGTCATCTCCCAGACCTCTTTAAGCAGACGTCCACAGACAAAGTCTCCCTGCTGAGTCCCGATCATGCGCATGCCTTCGCGCTCCGAAACCCTGCGCGAAGCGAGGTTGCCCACCGCCTTGGGCACTTGCATGACGGGGCGTCCCAAGGTTTCAAACCAATAGGCGTTGATCGCCTCGCACGCTTCGCGCATGTAACCCTTTCCCTGCCATTGCGGCGCCAGCCAGAAACCTCGGTTGTTGCCAGGCTGATCGTAGAGGCTGATGCTGCCGATGCTCTGTGCCGGATCGTCGGCAATACGGATCATCCAGTGCCACTCGCGCCCAGCGGCGACAGCGGGGAACACTTGGTCGCGCACGTACGTCAGCGCGCCGTCATCCGGGTAGGGCCAGGGCACGCGACGGTCCAGGTAACGGACCACTTCCCAGTGTGGGAATAACTGTTGAATCGCCGGAGCATCCGTCAGTTCAAGGGGTGTGAGGATGAGGCGACGGGTTTGGAATGTGGGGATGGTTTGCATCATGAAAGTCCTTTTCAAACATCATGGTGTCCTTGAAAAACAACCCACTCCAGCGCTGTCCTCAATCCAGACGGCGACACAGATAGGCTTGGGTTTGATAAGGGAAATCAATCGTTTCACGCCCCCTCAAGGAGGGATGCGTGTCGATAAGATGCTGCAACTGATCACTCACCTTGGCCTTTTCGGCGGCAGGCAAGGCGGCGATGAAACTCACCGACAGAAACCGGTCCATGATGACTTCCCTGGCGCTTCCTGAATGTGTGTATCGAAAGCAGGTCGGTTCAGGAGTCGAAAAATAGTTGCCTGTGAAGGGTAACCGCCACGACCCGGTATGAAAACGCGGGGTATCGCCTTCGTATGGAGTGATGATATCAGTGATAGCGGCCACCCAGTCCACCGACTCATCACGTACGTTCCAGATCAGGCCCAATCGGCCATTCGCCCTGAGTACTCGGTGAATCTCGGCAAGCGCTTTTTCATTTGCAAACCAGTGGAAGGCCTGAGCACACACCACTGCTTGTGCCATTCCAGATTCGAACGGGATACTTTCTGCCGTCCCCTCCACAATCCTGACGTCCGGCAGGCTTTGGGCAAACTCGGCACGCATGGCCTCAACCGGTTCGACCGCAATGACATCGAGCGCCATGGACTTCAACAATCGAGTGAATTTTCCTGTGCCGGCCCCTAGATCGATAACCGCCGATCCCGGAAGAAGATCCAATTCTTGTTTAAGCCAGGCACTCAGTTCACTTGGATAGTTCGGGCGCCCCTTGGCATAAGTGTGGGCTTGGGATGAGTATCCAACCTGGGCAGCCTTTTGAATGTTTGCCATGAGCAACGACCCTCATTGTAAATGTTGCATTAGCTGGGCTGGCCCCTGGATGGAAGGGGAGAATTATCGCCTAGCCGTTTTCCGCATCTTCAACTGTCTTTCTGAGGCCTTTCGAAGCCACCACTTTGTATGCACCGGTACCAGCCTCTTTCATCGTTTTACCCCCTTTGTTCCTTGTATACCAGGTGCTGGCCACGTCGATTGGTTGGCGGCAGCGGGGCTCATACTGTGGCAAGTAGGCGATTGGCCGGCGTAGCCAGGTTATCTGTGTCGCCTTCCTGTGAGTGCTTCGCACTCAAGCGGAAGCAAGCGCCCTCGTCACGGATTCACACCCTAAAGATCAGCGCAGGATCAATGCCGCCGCTACCGCTATCACACTGATCGAACCCACTCGCCATGCCATGGGTCTGCTCCTGTATGTCCTCTTTGGAATCTGCTCCTATGTCCCCATACCAAAGCCTCGTTTTCCTGGCACGAGGTGGCTACGCCGCTCGAGGCGTTATTTACCTGATCATGGGTATCTTCGCCCTGCTGGCGGCTCGCGACTCAAGCAACCCGAAAGACAGCCACAGCAGCCTGGAAACGCTGTTGAGCCAGCCCTTCGGCCACGCCCTGGTGGGTCTGGTGGTGATGGGCCTGCTCGCCTTCGCCGGATGGCGCGTGTTGCAGGCCACGCGCGATGTCGATCATCACGGCAAGGCACTCAAGGGCCTGGTGATCCGCGCAGGCTTGTTGGCGGGCGGGCTCATCAACGGCGCGCTGGCGTTCTTCGCGTTGAGCCTGCTCGTCAGCGGGCTGAAAAGCTCCGGCGGCTCCGGTGGCGGACAGACCCAGGACCTGCTGGCACGCCTGCTGTCCTGGGACCATTCGAACCTGCTGATCTACCTCATCGCCCTGGTGCCATTGGGGGTGGGCATCGCTCACATCATCAAGGGGTGGAAAGCGACGTTCGAGAAGTACTTTGAAGCGGACGAAGACGTCATGCGCTATGTGCGTCCGGTATCGCGCTTCGGTCTGATCGCCCGTGGCGTCGTCTTCATTGAAATCGCCCTGCTGCTGAGCATCAGCGGCTCGACCTACAAGGCCATGGACCCACCCGGCATGAAAGACGCCCTCGACGCGCTGCAGAACCTGCCGGCTGGCGGTGTGCTCTTGATGGCGATGGCGCTGGGTCTGATCGCTTTTTCGGCCTACAGCTTTGCCGAAGCGGCCTGGCGCAAGATCAACATGGATGTGCCCGGCATTTCGCAAACGTAGCGCTTACTGCCCAGGTTTTACGCGATGCATAAGGTCGTTCAACACGTAGGTGTCCAGGAAGGCCTGTACCTTGGTGACCTGACCGTCCTTGAAGGTCATATGCCACATGTAGGTGTTGCGGTAAGGCTTGCGATCCAAGGCCGTTGCCTCACCGTTCCACAGCACCACCACGACATCGTCTTTGGCAACAATGCTTTGGACGGTGGGGGAAATAGGCGTCGCCAGCCGAGCACTGATCGGGCGTACGGCTTGTTCCATGAAATCTGCCTTGCTGTTGTACACGCCCGATACAGGACTGGATCCGGCAACAATCCATGTGGCGTTGGGCGCCAATAGATCGAACACGGTGCCTTTGCCTTGCTGCCAGTTCGTGAATGCTTGACGCAGCCGATCTGCATTGGCGTTTTCCGACGCCCAGACTGGGCTCGTTGAAAGGGCCAGAGACAGTGCGACAGCTATAGGGCGCAAAGCCGAACTCATCCAAGTGGTCATGATTGTTCTCCCAACAATGCAGTTGATAAAAAGTCGTTGGAAGGAAACCTTAACGGCAGGCGCTGGGATCCTGTTGCTCGATACTGTTGCGAATTTGCCTGATGCTGTCTGGGGATGCGTCCTGGTGCGATTGGAGGTCGCACACAGCGTTGCCGACCTCCAGACAGCTATCCGCCGATTCATCGAAGCCCCCAACGAGTTCTCAGCCAAATCCATGAAATAACCGCTGTCCTTTGGAACGTTTCTTCCGCCACCGCCACTCAGGGTGAGGATGTCGCCGCTCATAGCGTCCAGATCGAGATGTGTCGGGGCGGGGGAATGAATGATGGTGGGTGGCCGTGTAGGCCACCGGAATCATTTGCATTCTTCTATCTGCCGATCACCAGAGGGTAATGCCATGGATAAAATCAATGTAAGCGCAAACCGCGAGCTGACTCGTGTACCTGATGAGCTACAGCACAATGCAGCGCAACAGGTTTCCCACGCTCCCAACCTTACTCCTGTCGGGTCAGCGATGAGCATGCGGCTTCAGGCACATTTCGAGCCCCACCTCGAAATAGATACTGACTCCGGTCAAGTCCTTGCCCCTGCCTCAAGCACCCACAACACGGAGCTGAACGCCATTCGCGATGACCGTGCTCAACGGTTAGAGGCGCAGGGCTATAACGTCCATGACATGGAGAAGGCGGAAAAAAACGCAGCCAGAGCCGACAGACTGTTTGCGTCAATAAAGTCAGCGATGGGGGGGACGCCCTTTGCGGCGCTTACCGAGGCAGGTAATTTCAATCCGTCCATGCTCCAGGTAGGAGGCCTGCATTCCAATACAGTACGCGAAGCGGCTATAGAGAACGCGATGTCATGCTTGTATGCCGGTATGGCTGATGCTGCCGGCAACAAGATGATTGCAGGCTTCAAGCCTGGTTATTACCTTAAGCCTGATAGCAACACACTGCACCCGGCGCTTCAAACATCCGTGGCGGAAAAACTGATGGCATTGGACAGAGGTCCATTGCTGAACGCCTTTGACGAAGCCAATAAGTGGCTGACCGGGTTTGCCGTACGTAATACTTTAATGTATGCAACGTCGCTTGCCCTGACGGCGGCTGACCGACAGAGTCTGGATGCAATCCTGCAGCCCGCGCTACGCCCAGTCACGGCTATCCTCGTGGGTGTGGCAATTGAGCATTACAATGTGAGCCTCGACCGCACGAACCATATAGCTGATCCTGCAATGCTCTATGGTCGTCGAGATGCTGTACCGGAGGGGCAGCCGCATAAGCCTGTCGATCAAGAGACCGAATGGCTGGATGACTTCAAGACTTTAAAGGATCTCGATGCCACTGCCCTGGTTAAGATGGTCTCCGCGCGACTTGGTGAAGGCTCGGCTACGGCTCTGAATTCGATCATCAGCGGCGAGGCACTGAAAGAGATGCTAGACCCGGTCAGCGTTCTAGGAAATGGCCTCCTGATTGGGGGGTTTTCTGCGATGGGCGCGGCTACAGCCGCCACAGCCAATTTGGCCAGCTCCAGCCAGCTGGGAAGCATGGCGACTACCGCAGTCAGGGAGGGTGTAAGAAACGTATTGGGTACTCTGGCTTTCGGGCTGTGGGCAGCTGGCGCCTCCCTAGGTGGGTCATTACCGAAAAAAGCCACCGCTGCTGTCGATGCCCATGTACCAAAAGCAGTAGAAGGGAGCGCAGATGCAGTTGGCAGAGTGGCGGTCAAGGGAGGTGAGCTTGCACTCAAGACATCGCTCGCCGGCGCCAGGTTTACCAAAGAGGTAGCTGTTTCAGGGGCCAACCACACCAAAAATGCAGTTCAAGCGGCAGGGGATGGAGTCATCAGCGCCGCGAGCGCCATTGGTTCCACCTCCCAATCGGCTTGGGACAAAAGCATTGGAGCTCTGAGACAACGTGCGGTGGGCTCCTCTCAAGGCCAAGCCGTTCAAGGTCAGAACATACCCATGCAGCCGCTCGCAGCTCCGCAGACCCAAGCAACGTCCTCAGCGCCCCCGCGTCCCCCTGCTCAGGATGGTAGCGATATCGTGTAAGTTCCGCTGGGGGCCTGCAGCACCCGAAGGAAAGCACGAATATGGACTGCCCCAGCTTGGCGCGAAGTATGGTCCTCCGGCCCCATATCGCTCTTTTCCAGACGCCAGAAACCACAAACCCCCGACTTTCTCTAGGAAAATCAGGGGTTTGTGTTTGCAGAATGTGGCGGTGAAGGAGAGATTCGAAAGCACCCGATCGGCAATTTCAGCGAGTGAGGCGCCGGTTTATAAGGGTTTCAGGTCGATAGTTTGCGCGCAAACGTTCCCATGGCAATCCCATGGAATCTGTGCGGCACCAGGAGGCACGGTTGCGTAATCGGACTATTGCGTTTTTGGGGAGCAGCGTCGGCAGTGGGTAACTTTGGTAACTCACCCCGGGGATTTGCCTGCAAAGCCTGGTCCCGTTGGGGGACGTAGGCTCGATACAAGGTGATTTTCTTGTAATGTAAAAGAAAGGTAATTACTTTTAGAAAAGCAATCTTCAACTTAAAGAATCCATTATAAATCAATAAGTTAAATCAATATTATTTTTCAATCACTCTAAATTTCTTTCTGAAGTAATTCATCGAAACCAATCAATGCGGGGCTTTCAGCGTTGCTACGGTGTCAGGATTCGCGCATTACTTTTTTCCGACTGCGTTCCTGTGATCCGGAGCCTGGGAGGATCTGCACCAAGCGAACGAATCGCGCTGTCGTGAACGTATCAGACCTACCTACCCTTCGCAGGGATTCGCAGGCTCTATACTCCCACATTCCACCAGCCGAATGCTCAGCCACACTTGTGCTAAGCAAGGCGCAGCCATGAAGAAAAAAAGACCTATTTAGCCCGTAGGCGTGGTGGGGGGATGACGGCGCGCGCCAAGTCTGATAATGCCAATCCCTTGGCAATCCGCTAGCTGAAAAAATACCCGCATAGAAGCTCGTTTTAGGTTGAACGGTCTATAGCACTGAGAACCGCAAAAAAAATGCAGACATTAAACTAAGGATTGACGTGACCAGTTGATTTCATTCTTAATCCTAGCTCTAGGGACTCGCGAGCATAAGGATGACCATGCGCATCTCCAGACCAGACACAGTGGCAGACGATTCTATAGATCGCATCATTTCCTTAGGCGATGGTTTACCATCGATACCGGAACGATTGCTACTCGCACATGCCCGCGGAGAGGTCCTTTTCATAGCTGGAGCAGGTGTATCAATGCCCGCTAACCTTCCGGACTTTCGTAAACTTGTAATCAATGTTTATGAAAAGCTGGATGGTGCTATTCATACAATAATCTCAGCTCACAACGATAAAGACCCAGAGCCAAGCCTCAATAGTCTTAGCAACCAACAAGCAGCAGAAGTTAAACGATTCTTCATGCGAGACTACGACGTTGTGCTGGGCATGTTAGAACGTCGCATGGATAGACAACCCAGCACTAATAGTCAAGTTAGGAAAACTATTGCTGAGTTATTGAGAAAAGCGGGGCGCCAACCAGCTCCTATACATAAAGCTCTTATGCGCCTGGCTGATCGTGGTGGCGTTACAACGATAATAACCACCAACTTTGACCTTTTGCTGCAACGTGCAGTTCCTGGAACACCAAAAATAAAAATCCCAACGTACGCACTAGGCGCAATTCCTCGACCAGGAAGGAGCATAGACTTTTCTGGCGTTCTTCATATCCACGGCGCCTTAGAGCGCGACGAAGATAGGTATTCTGATTTAATTGTTACCGACCACGATTTCGGAGAGTTTTATCTCAGACGCCGCAGTGTTCCTGACTTTATTTATGATGCAGCCCGACTATTTCATCTCGTGCTCATTGGTTACAGCGCTAATGACCCTCCAATGCGCTACCTTCTCAATGCAGTTGCAGCAGATGGTGTCAGGTTTGATGATCTTAAAGAGAGATTTACTTTCGTGGGATTGGATAAACCAGATCCTATTGCAGATGAGGATTGGAAAGGCCGTGGAATAACTCCTATCAGCTACGACAGCAAGAACCACCACGCCATTTTACTGAAGACCCTTCAACGATGGGCGGTTTTATCTGCGGTCAACGGAAATATAAAGCTGGTCGATAATGAAATTAAGCGAATAGTTAAAAAAAATAGAAGCTTAACAACTGATTCAGACCGAGACCTTTTTGACCACCTTATTCGCCGCAGCAGTGATAGCGAAAGAGTTAGACTTTCTTCCTATGCTGCAAAGTGCGGAGCCGACAATGGATGGCTAGATGCAATTATTGCCGTATGCGCAGAGAAAATGCGAGGCGTATCACTATGAGCGGAATACTCCTTAGTTTAAATGACCAGGAGCGAAACACAGCACGCACCATAACCGCCTTCTTGAGTGGGAGATTATGTAGCAGAGAATCAATTGAGTGGGCGCTCACCTCTTCCGCACATGAAATAGTTAAGCGCGCCGCCATCAATGAACTTCTATCGCTGCGTGAAGGCATCGCTTTAAAAGAACCGTGGTTATCTGCGTGGCGAATGATCGAGGAATATTGGAAAGCTCCTAGTAAAACGAACAACTCCATTGACATTGTCTAGTCCTGAAATAGGTTTACACCTGTTTCACCCTAACGCCCGATGCACCGCATCGGGCGTTTTGTATTTCAAAGACAGGTGAGGTCGCTCGCCGTTATAGATCGATATCGACTCACTCACCATCTTCTTCGCTTGCAGCAAACCCTGCGGTCGCTGGAGCATAAGCTCTGTCTTTAGTATCCCGTTGACCCGCTCTGCCAAGGCGTTTTGGTAGCAGTCATAGCCGTCCGTCATTGAACATCGAATACCGTATTTCGCGTGCAGCGCTTGGTACATCCCCGAGCAATATTGGATACCTCTATCTGAGTGATGCACCAACGGCTGCTCTGTCCGACGGTGCTT
>NZ_FOKH01000040.1:0-63275 GCF_900111955.1 Pseudomonas sp. NFIX10
CCTGGGATCGAGTCGTCCCATTTTTTGTTTTCCCACCGGCCATTCGAAAAGTGATCTACACGACCAATGCAATCGAAAGCATCAACGCTCAACTGCGCAAGATCATTAAAACGAGAGGACACTTCCCAACCGATGACGCTGCAATCAAATTAATCTGGCTGGGCTTGCGCAATATCACGGCGAACTGGGGCAGTGCGGCCCACGACTGGAAAAGTGCCATGAATCAATTCGCGATCCTGTACGGGGACCGGTTCATCAGGCCGACGTGGTAAATGAAGGTCTGCCTAACGGCAGGCCGTTACCGGCCCGCACACAAAAAACCTGACACTCCCGTGTCCAGCATCAAACCCTATGGGAGCGAGCTTGCTCGCGATGGCGCCAGTCCATTCAACACAAAATCAAGCAACCACCCCGACATCCGCCCTCAACTGCAACGCCTCCACCGCCCTGACTGCCACCTGCTCATCCACATCCGAAACATCGCCACTGACACCAATCGCCCCCAGCACCCTCCCCTCCTGATCCCTGATCAATACCCCACCCGGGGCCGGTACGACGTTGCCCTGTCCCAACCCATTCAAGGCGGCAAAGAACGCCGGGCGTTGTTGGGCATCCTGGGCGAGCAGGCGCGAGCCTTTGCCCAGGGCGATGGCGCCCCAGGCCTTGCCGATGGCGATCTGCGGGCGAAGCAGGCTGGCGCCGTCTTCGCGCTGCAAGGCAATCAGGTGTCCGCCACTGTCCAGGACCGCGACGGTCAAGGGCGCAGCGCTGATTTCATGACCGGCGGCAAGGGCTTGCCCGGCCAGGTTGACGGCGATTTTCAAGGTTAGAACGCTCATGGGTGCTGTCCTTCTTTTGTTATGGAAAAGCCTTGGGGGCTTCACTTTCAGCAGAACCGAACCTCACAAATAGAACACAACACAGAATATTTTTGTATACAATAATTTTCACAAACAGCCTGAATTGGTGAAGGATAGCAGCAAAACCAGGCCCTCCGACGAATGAAACAGGTGCTTGAGGAAATGGATTGACCTCCGTCGTTCGCCATGAATACACTCTACGCAAAGCCACTTGTATACAATTACAAAACGTAAGAGGCACAAAACCATGAGCAAAATGAGAGCAATCGAAGCCGCCGTTCTGGTGATGCGCCGTGAAGGCGTGGACACGGCCTTCGGCATCCCGGGTGCCGCGATCAACCCGCTGTACTCCGCCCTGCAGAAGGTGGGTGGCATCGATCACGTCCTCGCTCGCCACGTTGAAGGCGCCTCGCACATGGCCGAGGGTTACACCCGGACCAAGGCCGGCAATATCGGTGTATGCATCGGCACTTCGGGCCCGGCCGGCACCGATATGGTGACCGGGCTCTACAGCGCTTCGGCCGATTCCATTCCGATTCTTTGCATCACCGGGCAAGCCCCCCGCGCCCGCATGCACAAGGAAGATTTTCAGGCTGTGGATATCACCAGCATCGTTAAACCCGTGACCAAGTGGGCAACCACCGTGCTCGAGCCGGGCCAAGTGCCGTATGCCTTCCAGAAGGCGTTCTTCGAGATGCGCTCCGGCCGCCCGGGCCCGGTGCTGATCGACCTGCCGTTCGACGTGCAGATGGCCGAGATCGAGTTCGACATCGACACCTATCAACCGCTTCCGCTGGCCAAACCCGCGGCCAACCGCGTGCAGATCGAGAAAGCCCTGGCCATGCTCAATCAGGCTGAACGTCCATTACTGGTGGCCGGCGGTGGCATCATCAACGCCGATGCCAGCGACCTGCTGGTGGAGTTCGCCGAGCTGACCGGTATCCCGGTCATCCCCACCTTGATGGGCTGGGGCACCATCCCGGACGATCACCCGCTGATGGTCGGCATGGTCGGCCTGCAAACGTCCCACCGCTACGGCAATGCGACCTTGCTCAAGTCGGACGTGGTGCTGGGCGTCGGTAACCGCTGGGCCAACCGTCACACCGGTTCGGTGGACGTCTACACCGAAGGCCGCACGTTCATTCATGTGGACATCGAGCCGACCCAGATCGGCCGCGTCTTCACCCCTGACCTGGGCATCGTTTCCGACGCCGCCTCGGCCCTGACGGTGTTCATCGAAGTGGCCCGCGAATGGCAAGCCGCCGGCAAACTGAAAAACCGTAGCGCCTGGCTGCAGGACTGCCAGCAACGCAAGGCCAGCCTGCAGCGCAAGACTCACTTCGACAACGTGCCGGTCAAGCCACAGCGGGTGTACGAAGAAATGAACCAGGTGTTCGGCAAGGACACCTGCTACGTCAGCACCATCGGCCTGTCGCAGATCGCCGGGGCGCAGTTTCTCCACGTCTACAAGCCACGCCACTGGATCAACTGCGGCCAGGCCGGTCCCTTGGGCTGGACCATTCCGGCGGCACTGGGGGTGGTCAAGGCCGATCCGAGCCGCAAGGTCGTGGCGCTGTCGGGCGACTATGATTTCCAGTTCATGATCGAAGAGCTGGCGGTGGGTGCGCAATTCAAGCTTCCCTACATCCATGTGGTGGTGAACAATTCCTACCTGGGTCTGATTCGCCAGGCCCAGCGCGGGTTCGACATGGACTATTGCGTGCAGCTGTCCTTCGACAACCTCAACGCCCCGGAACTCAACGGCTATGGCGTGGACCACGTTGCCGTGGCCGAGGGCCTGGGGTGCAAGGCGTTGCGGGTGTTCGAACCGGCGGGTATCCAACCGGCGCTGCGCCAGGCCCAAGCGATGATCGAGGAGTTCAAGGTGCCGGTGATCGTCGAGATCATCCTGGAGCGGGTGACCAATATCTCCATGGGCACCGAGATCAATGCCGTCAATGAGTTTGAAGACTTGGCGCTTGTGGGCAACGATGCACCGACCGCCATTTCGTTGCTCGACTGACCGACCGGCGTCCATGTGGGAGCGAGCTTGCTCGCGATGAGGGCGCTACATTCAACCTGGATGCAAGCAGACTCACCGCTATCGCGAGCAAGCTCGCTCCCACAGGGGGCCTAAATATTCACAGGAGACCACCATGCCGCGTTTCGCCGCCAACCTGTCCATGCTGTTTACCGAGCAGGATTTCCTCGCCCGTTTCGAAGCCGCCGCCAAGGCCGGTTTCAGTGGTGTCGAATACCTGTTCCCCTATGACTACAGCTCCGCCGAACTCAAGGCCTTGCTCGACACCCATGGCCTGACCCAAGTGCTGTTCAACCTGCCGGCCGGCGACTGGGCCAAGGGCGAGCGCGGCATTGCCTGCCTGCCGGACCGGGTCGAGGAATTCCGCGCCGGTGTCGACCTGGCCATCGCCTACGCCCAGGTGCTGGGCAACACGCAGGTCAACTGCCTGTCGGGGATTCGTCCGCAGAACTGCAGTGAAACACTGGTGGAGAAAACCTTCGTCGCCAACCTGAAATACGCCGCCGAGAAGTTGCAGGCCAAAGGCATCAAGCTGGTGATGGAAGCCATCAATACCCGCGACATTCCTGGCTTCTACCTGAACAACACCGCCCAGGCCTTGTCGATCCGCGAGCAGGTGGGCAGTGCCAACCTGTTCCTGCAATACGACATCTACCACATGCAGATCATGGAAGGTGACCTGGCCCGGACCCTGTCGGCGCACCTGGGCGAGATCAACCATGTGCAACTGGCGGACAACCCGGGCCGCAACGAGCCGGGCACGGGGGAAATCAACTACCACTTCCTGTTCGAACACTTGGACCGCATCGGCTACCAGGGTTGGGTCGGCTGTGAATACAAGCCGCTGACCACCACCGAAGCCGGCCTGGGCTGGCTGAAAACCCATAACGCAATCTGATGCAATTTCCCCCTGTGGGAGCGAGCTTGCTCGCGATGGCGTCAGTCCAGTCACTCATTTTTGGCTGACACACCGTCATCGCGAGCAAGCTCGCTCCCACAGAAAAGCACTCCCTCATTTGCTTGAAGCAGCGATAACAACAAGAGGATTTCCCCATGGCTAAAATCGGATTCATCGGCACCGGCATCATGGGCCACCCCATGGCACTGAACCTGCAAAAGGCCGGTCACAGCCTGTTCCTGTCCCAGCACCACGACGCGGCTCCGGCCGACCTGCTGGCCGGTGGCGCGGTGGCGTTGGCCAACCCGAAGGAAGTGGCCCAGGAAGCCGAGTTCATCATCGTCATGGTCCCGGACACGCCGCAGGTCGACGACGTGCTGTTCCGCGCCGATGGCGTGGCGGCGGGCGTGGGCGCGGGCAAGGTGGTGATCGACATGAGTTCGATCTCCCCCACCGCCACCAAGGCGTTCGCGGCGAAGATCAATGAAACAGGCGCGCAATACCTCGATGCCCCGGTCTCCGGTGGTGAAGTCGGTGCCAAGGCCGCGACCCTGAGCATCATGGTCGGTGGCGACAGCGCCGCCTTCGAGCGCGCCCTGCCGCTGTTCCAGGCCATGGGCAAGAACATCACCCTGGTGGGCGGCAATGGCGATGGCCAGACCGCCAAGGTGGCGAACCAGATCATCGTCGCCCTGAACATCCAGGCGGTGGCCGAAGCGTTGTTGTTCGCCGCGAAAAACGGTGCCGACCCGGCCAAGGTCCGTGAAGCACTGATGGGCGGTTTCGCGTCGTCGAAGATCCTCGAAGTGCACGGTGAACGCATGATCAAGGGCACCTTCGACCCGGGCTTCCGCATCAGCCTGCACCAGAAGGACCTGAACCTGGCCCTGCAAGGCGCCAAGGAACTGAACATCAACCTGCCCAACACCGCCAACGCCCAACAAGTGTTCAGCACCTGCGCGGCCATTGGCGGCAGCAACTGGGATCACTCGGCGCTGATCAAGGGGTTGGAGCACATGGCCAATTTCTCGATTCGCGACAAATAAACCCCGCCCCCCTGTGGGAGCGAGCTTGCTCGCGATAACGGTAGCCCAGCCAACGTCGTTGCTGGATGTAAAACCGCTATCGCGAGCAAGCTCGCTCCCACAGGGTCCGCATCCACACCAATAATAAAAAACCGGGAGCCCGCCATGTCGGTCGATCCGCAACAACTGCTGCGCGAGCTGTTTGCCACAGCCATCGACGCGGCCCATCCGCACCACGTCCTTGGACACTACCTGCCCAGCGACCGCAGCGGCCGGGTAATCGTCATTGGCGCCGGCAAGGCCGCGGCGGCCATGGCACAAGTGGTCGAGCGCTGCTGGCAGGGTGAAGTGTCCGGCCTGGTGGTGACCCGCTACGGCCATGGCGCGCCCTGCCAGAAAATCGAAGTGGTGGAAGCCGCCCACCCGGTGCCTGACGCCGCGGGCCTGGCCGTGGCCCAGCGAGTACTGGGGCTGGTGAGCAATCTCAGCGAAGACGACCGGGTGATCTTCCTCTTGTCCGGCGGCGGCTCCGCCCTGCTCGCCTTGCCAGCCGAAGGCATCACCCTGGCCGACAAGCAATCGATCAACAAAGCCTTGCTCAAGTCCGGTGCGACCATCGGCGAGATGAATTGCGTGCGCAAGCACCTCTCGGCGATCAAGGGCGGGCGCCTGGGCAAGGCCTGCTGGCCGGCGACGGTGTACACCTACGCGATTTCCGACGTGCCGGGTGACCTGGCCACGGTCATCGCATCCGGCCCCACAGTGGGCGACCCCAGTACATCGGCCGAAGCCCTGGCGATTCTCCAGCGCTACCACATCGATGTGCCGACGTCGGTGCGCGACTGGCTGCACAGCCCAGCGTCGGAAACCGTCAAGCCCGGGGACCCGGGCCTGGCCCGCAGCCACTTCCAATTGATCGCCCGTCCCCAGCAATCCCTGGAAGCCGCAGCGGTGAAAGCTCGCCAGGCCGGTTTCAGCCCATTGATCCTCGGCGACCTGGAAGGCGAATCCCGGGAGGTGGCGAAAGTCCATGCCTGCATTGCCCGGCAAATCGCCTTGCACGGCCAGCCGCTGGCGGCGCCGTGCGTGATTCTCTCCGGCGGCGAAACCACCGTCACCGTGCGCGGCGATGGCCGTGGCGGGCGCAATGCCGAATTCCTGCTGAGCCTGACCGACAGCCTCAAGGGCCATCCCGGCATTTATGCGCTGGCTGGCGACACGGACGGCATCGACGGCTCCGAAGACAACGCCGGCGCCCTCATGACCCCGGACAGCTATCGCCGCGCCGCCGAACTGGGCCTGTGCGCCAGCGACGAGTTGGATAACAACAATGGCTACGGCTACTTCGCCGCCCTGGATGCGCTGATCGTCACCGAACCGACCCGCACCAATGTCAACGACTTTCGCGCCATCCTGATCCTCGAGAACCCCCAACATGACGCCTGATAAAAAAGTCAAGATCCTCGCGACCCTCGGCCCCGCCACCCGTGACCTCGATGACATCCGCGAGCTGGTACAGGCCGGCGTGAACATCTTCCGCCTGAACTTCAGCCACGGCGACCCTGCCGACCACGCCCAGCGCTACCAGTGGATTCGTGACGTCGAGCAGCAGCTCAATTACCCCCTGGGCATCCTGATGGACCTGCAAGGCCCGAAGCTGAGGGTTGGCCAATTCGTCGACGGCAAGGTTCTGCTGCAACGGGGCCAGGCCCTGCGCCTGGACCTGGACCCAACGCCGGGTGACCAACGCCGGGTCAACCTGCCCCACCCGGAAATCATCGCGGCCCTGGAGCCAGGCATGGACCTGCTGCTGGACGACGGCAAGTTGCACCTGCGCGTGACCGCCAGGCACCGCGACGCCATCGACACCGAAGTGCTCAACGGCGGCGAGCTGTCGGACCGCAAAGGCATGAACGTGCCCCAGGCCGTGCTCGACCTGAGCCCGTTGACCGCCAAGGACCGGCGCGACTTGAGTTTCGGCCTGGAGCTGGGCGTGGACTGGGTGGCGTTGTCGTTCGTGCAAGTCTGTTCCACCGCCCTGGAAATTGCCCAGGCCCAAGGCATGGCCCAGCGTGGCGATACCTTGCTGATCACCGCGGGCGTGCCGTTCGGGCAGCCGGGGTCGACCAACTCGCTGCGCATCGAGACGTTGATCTAGCGTCTGTACTGGCCTCATCGCGAGCAAGCTCGCTCCCACCGGGGGCTGCGGTGCCCTTGTGGGAGCGAGCTTGCTCGCGATGAAGTCGACTCGATCCCTCTGACACACACCTGCCATGCCCAACACCCACTGCCCCGACTGGGCCACCGCCCTGCTCAACGGCTTCAGCCAAGTCTTTCTCCAGCGCCATCCGCTGTGCGGCCTGCTCTGCTTGTTGGCGATTCTGCTCACTGCGCCCGCGCTGTTCGGCGGCGCGTTGCTCGGCGGGGTGGCCGGGTTGCTGACGGCCCAGCGACGCGGTTACACCAAGGCCGACCGGCAAGCCGGGCTGTTCAGCTACAACGGCATCCTGCTGGGCTTGCTGCTGAGCCTGGCGTTGCCCTGGTCCGCCCTGTTGCCACCGTTGATCATCGCCGCGGGTGGCCTCAGCGCGATGCTGACCCAGCAATGGCTCAAGCACACCCGAGGCCCTCGCTGCCTGCCCGCCTACACCGCGCCCTTTGTCGGGTTGGCTTGGCCGCTGATGGGGTTCACCCTGCCGCCGCCTCTCGCCACCTCGATTGAAATGACCCTGCCCAACCTGCTGGCCGCTCAGTTGAGCGGACTGGGCCAGGTCATGTTTCTCGGCCATCCAGCGGCCGGTGCGCTGATCGCCGTCGGTCTGCTGCTGGCCAACCGGCGCGCCGGCGCTTGGGCATTGTTCGCTTCCGCCGTCGGCCTGGCCTTCGCCTTGTCGCAGCATGAAAACGCAACCGCCCTGTCCGGGCTGGGCGGCTACAACCCGGTGTTGGTGGCGCTGGCCCTCAGCCAACAGCGCCGCCCATGGCTGCCGCTGATGGGCATCGTCCTGGCAATCATGCTCACGCCAGGCTTTACCGCCCTCGGCCTGCCTCCCCTGACAGCGCCGTTCATCCTAGCCTGCTGGCTGATCCAGGCCACCGGCCGGGCGTGGCGTCAGGCCAGCCTCGAGATCGCGCCTTGCGCTGTACGGGGCAATCACCCTAGGCTTCGCTGATCCCGGTTCAGGCGAAAGTTATGCAAAGCAGCGACAACTGGCGTGAACGCCTCTACGTGATCATTTTCCAGACCGACACCGTGGCCGGCCGGCGCTTCGACAGCACCCTGCTGTTGATCATCCTCGCCAGCCTGGTGATCGTGATGCTCGACAGCATCGACAGCGTGCACAAGAACTATGCGGCCCTGCTGGCGGCTATCGAGTGGGGCTTCACGTTCATCTTCATCGTCGAGTATGGCCTGCGCCTGTACTGCTCGCCCAAGCCGCTGCGCTATGCCTTCAGTTTCTACGGCCTGGTGGATCTGCTGGCGATCGTGCCGGGAATCCTGGCGCTGTACTACAGCGATGCCCAATACCTGCTGATCGTTCGGATCATCCGTATGCTGCGGATTTTCCGCGTGCTCAAGCTCAGCCCTTACCTCAAGCAAGCCAATTACCTGATGGCGGCGTTGCGCGGGAGCAAGCAGAAAATCATTGTGTTCCTGGTCAGCGTCTCGACCCTGGTGACCGTCTTCGGCACGCTGATGTACGTCATCGAAGGCCCCGAGCACGGTTTCACCAGCATCCCAAAGGGTATCTATTGGGCTATCGTGACACTGACCACCGTAGGCTTCGGCGACATCGTGCCCAAGACGCCCCTGGGCCAAGTGGTGTCGTCCCTGGTAATGATCACCGGTTACTCGATCATCGCCGTGCCAACGGGTATTTTCACGGCTGAACTGGCCACCGCCATGCGCGGTGACCAGCTCAAGCACGATTGCCCGGTGTGCAGCAAAAACAACCACGACCACGGCGCCGCTTTCTGTTCCCGTTGTGGCAATGCACTGTTTAAGAAATTGGAATAAGCAAAGCACTTTTTGATGCTTGAAGGTCTATAGGCTTGCAGCTAGTGTGCTGGCTAATTGCCCGGAACCCCCGTTCAAATAAAAAGGAATTCGTAAGTGAAGAACTTCTTTGGCGCCTCCCTTCTCGCCGTCGGCCTGACCTTCGGCGGCCTGGCCCACGCCGCCCCGACCCTGCTTAACGTTTCCTACGACGTCATGCGCGATTTCTACAAGGACTACAACGCAGCCTTCCAGAAGCACTGGCAGGCCGAGCACAACGAAAACATCACCGTGCAGATGTCGTTCGGCGGCTCCAGCAAACAGGCGCGCTCGGTGATCGACGGGCTGCCGGCGGATGTCATCACCATGAACATGGCCACCGACATCAATGCCCTGGCGGACAATGGCAAACTGGTGCCCGAGAACTGGGTCACCCGCCTGCCAAACAACAGCGCGCCGTTCACCTCGGCGACGGTATTCATCGTGCGCAAAGGCAACCCCAAAGCACTGAAAGACTGGCCCGACCTGCTCAAGGACGGCGTGCAGGTGATCGTGCCCAACCCGAAAACCTCCGGCAACGGTCGCTACACCTACCTGTCGGCCTGGGGTTACGTGTTGAAAAATGGCGGTGACGAGAACAAGGCCAAGGCCTTCGTCGGCAAACTGTTCAAGCAGGCGCCAGTCCTGGACACTGGCGGTCGCGCCGCGACGACCACCTTCATGACCAACCAGATCGGCGACGTGCTGGTGACCTTTGAAAACGAGGCGGAAATGATCGCCCGCGAGTTCGGCCGCGACCAGTTCGAAGTGATCTACCCGAGCGTTTCCGCCGAGGCCGAACCACCGGTCAGCGTGGTCGACAAAGTCGTCGAGAAAAAAGGCTCCCGCGAAGCCGCCGAGGCCTACCTCAACTACCTGTGGTCGCCTGAAGGCCAGGAAATCGCCGCCGCCAACTACCTGCGCCCACGGGACCCGGCAGTACTGGCCAAATACACCGACCGCTTCCCGAAAGTGGATTTCCTGTCCGTGGAAAAAACCTTCGGCGACTGGCGCACGGTGCAGAAGACTCACTTCAATGATGGCGGGATTTTCGACCAGATCTATAGCGGGCAGTGAGGCTCGACTCGCCTCAAAACCACGCTGTCAGCCAAGTCCAAACCTGTGGGAGCGAGCTTGCTCGCGATAACGGTCTGTTCTGCATCAATGATGTTGGAATGAAGCCGCAATCGCGAGCAAGCTCGCTCCCACAGGATCTGATCGTTGCCATTAATTCCGGGCATGACTGATATCAGCCGCAAAGCCTGTTCCTGAGCCCTGCAAGTCTTTAGCCTCATGCCATCCTTTCAATTGAGCGATGAGATTGCCATGAGTGCTCATTCACCCACCTCGGCCGGTAGCTCCCTGACCCGCGGCATGGTCCTGCTCTTCGCTTTCTGCTGCGGCGCCATTGCCGCCAACATCTACTACGCCCAACCCATCATCGAACTGATCGCACCCGATGTCGGCCTGAGCAGCACCATGGCCAGCCTGATCGTCTCGCTGACCCAGATCGGTTATGCCCTGGGCCTGTTTTTCCTGGTGCCGTTGGGTGACTTGCTGGAGAACCGTCGGCTGATGATTCTCACCACGCTGGTGGCGATTGCCAGCCTGTTGGGGGCGGCGTTCACTGACCAGCCGAATGTGTTCCTGCTGGTCTCGCTGCTGGTGGGATTCAGTTCGGTGTCGGTGCAAGTCCTGATTCCGCTGGCCGCGCACCTGGCGCCGGAAGAATCCAGGGGGCGGGTCGTCGGTGGGATCATGAGCGGCCTGCTGTTCGGGATCCTGCTGGCGCGGCCGGTCGCCAGCTTCGTGGCCGATCACTTCGGCTGGCGGGCCATGTTCATCATCGCCGCCGCGTTGATGGTCGCGATCAGCATCGTCCTGGCGCTGACCGTGCCCAAGCGCCAGCCCGACCATAGCGCCTCTTATGGCCAACTGCTGGGTTCGCTCGGCACCCTGCTGCGCCGACAACCGCTGTTGCGCCAACGGGCGTTCTACCAAGCCTGCATGTTCGCCACGTTCAGCCTGTTCTGGACTGCCGTGCCGCTGGAACTGTCCCGCAACCATGGCCTGTCCCAGACTGAAATCGCCCTGTTCGCCCTGGTCGGCGCCATCGGTGCCATCGCCGCGCCCATCACCGGTCGCCTGGCGGATGCCGGCCATACCCGCAACGCCTCGCTGGTGGCGATGCTGTTCGCCAGCCTGAGTTTCCTGCCGGCGTTCATCCATCCGCTCTACAGCGTGATCGGCCTGGCGGTGACCGGCGTGGTCCTGGACTTCTGCGTGCAGATGAACATGGTCCTGGGCCAACGCACCATCTACGCCCTCGATGCCAAGAGTCGCAGCCGGCTGAATGCGCTGTACATGACCAGCGTCTTCGTCGGCGGCGCCTTTGGCTCATCGATTGCCAGTGCGGTGTACGAGCACGGCGGCTGGTTGTGGGTGGTAATCGTCGGCAGCGCCTTTCCACTGTCGGCCTTGCTGCGTTTCTTGAGTGCCTCGCGCAAGCCGTCCCTGGCCACGGCCTGAAGCCCACGCATAAAAAATGCCCGGTCGCTCAAGGCGACCGGGCATTTTCATGGAGCAGTCAAATCCGCACGTTGCCACGCGGCCCGGCAATCGCCCAGATGATCAGGCCCAGGACCGGCAGCAGCAGGATCAGCAGCACCCAGAGAATTTTCATCCCGGTTTCCGCGCCACTCTTGAGCACATTGATGATCGCCCAGATATCGAGCGCCAGGATAATCAGGCCGACCAGGCCGTTGAAGGTGGAACCCATGGTGTCGCTCCCAAATGGTGATAGGCACCCTTAGGATAGCGGGCCCCAGGCAAGGGTTCCGTTTTATTGCTTCAGACGTGGACCGCGACCTTGAGCGCTTCCAAGGCCGGCGCGGCGGCGATGCCGACTTCGGCACACAGTTCCAGCACCCGCGGCACGTCGTTGCCGTACACCAGCACCATTTGCAATTCATCGTCGAGCAACTGGCTGAAGTTCATCAGCACGTAGCCGCCGTTTTCCTTGTTCAGGCTGCTCATCTGGATCTGGACGCGGTTGAGCGCGGTCAGGGCTTCGGTTTTCGCCAGTTGCTTGGGCTTGAGATTGAACGCCACGCCTGGGCCGAACGAGGCGACGATCTGTTCGAACAGGTCCACGTAGGTGTCGGCCTGGAACAGCACGGTGTCCGGCAGGCTGCCCACCACCACCCACTCACCCAACGGGATCGGGAACGTGTCGTCGTAGTTGATATCGGGGTTGGCAGCCAGGAAAGCCGTCGGATCGGCGTAGGCCTGGGCCGCTTCGTCAGCGATTTTCACGATGTCCGCCTCGCCGAGGCAGCCGGAGCTGATTTTACCGATGAGTTCGATGAGGGCGGCTTTCATGGGGGTGAATCCTGTGGCGAAGGGTGTTTTGAGGGCGGGCAGGATAGCGCATCACATCGGTCGAGTCAGGAACCTGTGGCCCCGGAGCTTTTGTGGCGAGGGGATTTATCCCCTCGCCACAAGAGCAATGTCACTCCAGGATCACGGCCCCGGAGGAAGATCAGGCCAACATCTTTTCCAACTGCGCCGTGGTGTCCACCGCGCCCATGGTGCGGGCGGCATCGAGGGCCGAGACGCCGTTGGCGTCCTTGGCTTTCGGGTCGGCGCCTTTGCCGATCAGGTAGTCGACGATTTCCACCCGGTTGAACATCGCCGCCATCATCAAGGCGGTACGGCCATCGAAGGAGGCGCCTTCCACTTGCGCGCCGCCGTCCACCAACGCCGAGACCACTGCCAGGTCGCCCTTGAACGCCGCGCCGGCAATCGGGCTCTGGCCGTTGTCGTTACGGATTTCCGGATCGGCCTTGTGCTCCAGCAGCACTTTCACCGTTTCCACATGCCCGTGGTAAGCGGCCAGCATCAACAGGGTGTCGCCCTTGTGATTGCGCAGGTTGGGCGGCAGGCCCTTGCTCAGGAGCGCGGCCATCATGGCCGCGTCGCCCTGGCGTGCGACGTTGAACACCTGCTCGGCAAACTCGGCAGCCTCTTCCGGGGTCATCTGGCGGCTTGTATCGGACATGGGAAACTCCACTCGGCTCTTCGCAAAGCGGCTAGTTTCCCGAGGGACCCGGGCGCTGTCATCCCTTTTTTCACTGTGCCCGCCATAGCCAGGATCAATAATGCAATTGTCCGCCCTGGATCCGCACCGCGAGTTGCCGGTCCACCCGCACGTACGTATCGGTACCCGGCAGCCAGGCATAGACCGGCTCATCCCCGGCGACGCACGGGTCGAACCCTTCAGCCTTGAGGCGCGTCTTCTGGTACTTGAAGGTGCCGGTGGTGTCCATCTTCACCTTGATGCGCAGGAACAACGGCACGGCACAGGCGGGCAACTTGCATTGCAAGAATTGCAGCAGCTCGCTGAAGTCCAGGGTCGCCAGGGATTCGGACGGAGTGATCGCCGCCATGCCGGCACGGCCATTGGTGCCATTGATCTCCACGCCATAAGCCACCGCCTCGGCCACCTGCGGGTGTTGCAGCAAGACGTTTTCGACTTCCGTGGTGGAGACGTTTTCGCCTTTCCAGCGATAGGTGTCGCCGAGGCGATCGACGAACTGCCCATGCCCGAAGCCGATGTTGCGCAGCAGGTCTCCGGTGTTGAAGTAACAGTCCCCCGGCACGAAGACGTCCCGGCAGATGGTTTTTTCGGTCAAGGCTTGCTCGGTGTAGCCATCCAGTGGCGCCTTCTCGTCGATCCGCGCCAGCAACAGGCCTGGTTGGCCCTTGGGCACTTTTTGCATGCGGCCTTGCAGGTTGCGCAACGGCAGGCCACTGGCATGGTCGTACCGCACCAATTCCCAGCCCATCAGGGAGAACCCGACGGTGTTGTCGAAATTCAGGACGTTGGTGAACCCGATATTGCCGTCGCTGGCCGCATACAGCTCGCAGATATGATCGATACCGAAACGCGTCTTGAAGGCCGACCAGGCCCCGGGCCGCAGACCGTTGCCGATCATTTTCTTCGCACCATGGTGGTGGTCATCGGCAACGACCGGTTGATCGATCAGGTAGCGGCACAACTCACCAACATAACCCAGTGTGGTCGCCCGGTAACGGCGTACGTCGCTCCAGAACTGGCTGGCGCTGAACTTGCGTCGAATCGCAAACCCCGACGCGCCACAGATCGCCGCGCCCCAACACACACACAGGCCGGTGGCGTGGTACAGCGGCAAGGTGCAATAGACGACATCGTCGGGCTGCATGTCCAGGGCGATCAGGCCGAAGCTGGTGGAGGTGCGCATCCAGCGACCATGGCGAAACACCCCGGCCTTGGGCAGTCCGGTGGTGCCCGAGGTGTAGAGGTAAAAACACGGATCGTTGCAGAAAACCTCCTGGCTGCACGCTGGGTTATCGTCAGGGTAATCCTCGCAACCGGCCACCAGGTCGACGAAACCGGACGGCACATCGACGCCGTCCTGATCCGCCAGCCACCAGGTCCTGTTGCCCGGCAGTGCGGTGCGCGCTCGCACATCGTTGAAAGCCGCGACCCGTTCATCCCCGACCACCACCGCGATCGGGTTGACCAAGGCCAGGCTGTGCACCAGCGCATCGCCGGTTTGCGAGGTGTTGAGCATGGCACTGACCGCGCCAACCTTGGCCATCGCCAGCACGCTGATCAACAACTGCGGCCGGTTCTCGACGAATATCGCCACACAGTCGCCCTTGCCGATGCCTTGGGCCAACAGGTAATGGGCGATGCGATTGGCCTGCGCGTTGACCTGTGCATAACTTAACACCGTATCGCCACACAGCAGTGCCGGGCCTTCGGGATTGCGTCGGGTGGCCTGTTCGAAACACCAGCCCAGGCCACACGGTTGGGTCGGGTCCTGGACATTGGCCAGCTTCCTGCCTTTGACGATCCGCGGAACCGCTCTGGCGATGGCTGGCAGCTTGCGCAGCATCATGCCCCAGGTAATGGCGTCGCTGGGTGTACGACTCATGGTGATCTTCCCCGTTCGACCTCGTGGGTCTCGGTTCTTGTTATCGGGCTGGCGGTGATTTTGGCTCGAAAGTACGCCGGCGGTCGCGGCGCTGTACATGCGGTTTTTGCAATGTTTTGTATCTGCTGCCCGAGGCAGGCGAAGCGTGAGCGCCGGAAAATGATTTGGTTCCAAATATCGTTGCCCGACCACGCAAAATGCAGGATGCACGATGGCCGTTCATGCAAGATGCACGAAAGCGAAAATAAAGCGAAAACGTAACACGTTGTTTTTAAAGTGATTTTTATAATGCCAAATGCTGGCATAGACAGTGCAATCACCTCTCCACGGTTTGCCACACCATGGAGCAGTCAACTATGAACATGATTCAAGAAAAGTTTGCATCCCTGTTTTCCAACTACGAAGTGACCACTCAGCCCCGCCCGGACGGCGGCATTTTGCTGACCTTGCGCAATAGCGACGGCAAGCTGTTCAAACGCACGATTTCCTATGCGCAATTGCACGCGGGGGATCAGTTGTCCTGGGCGATCAGCGCGATCCGTCGCGACTTGGCCGAACAGGCCAGCGAGTTGCCCCAGATCACGCTGTTGCAGAGCCAGCATCGGTTTGCGCTGCCGACTTACCACAGCGCTTGAGTCTGCTGGAAAACTCGCTTTGCTGTTCACTGGGAAAACGGCGCCTCTTTCAGATGGGAAGCGCCGTTTTTTTACGCCTTGGAAAAGTCTGCCGTGTTCCGGGCGATTGAACGCGGGTCAGTCTTCCAGGCGAGGAAACCGGCGAGCAATATCATCGCCTGTGAACTCAGCGGCCACCCCCTGCGAATCACCAGACAAACGGATCGAAACAAAATACGGCCGCTCCCCCCTGTCAAACCAATGCGGCGTACCGGCCGGCACCGTTATCAAGTCGTTTCTTTCACACAGCACCGCATAGACATAATCGCCAAGGTGCAGGTTAAACAACCCACGACCGCTGACGAAAAATCGTACCTCGTCCTGGCCATGGCGATATTCATCAAGCCACTCAGCCTGCGGCACCACCTGTTCGGTGTGATCGCTGCCAGCGCTGACCACATCGACCGCAACGTAACCCCGCTCAGTCATCAACGCATCGATCTGAGCCTGGTAAGCCGCAAGGATGTCCTCCTCACTGGCCCCCGGCTGAATTTTCGCCGCCGCTTCCCAGCGATCGAAGCGAACACCTTGTTCGGCCAGGGTCGCGGCAATGTCCTCGAAATGAGTCAACACCTTGTTCGGCATGTCAGGGCTCGAGACGTGATAAACGGACAGGCTGCTCATGACAACGGCTCCAGCAAATTAATGGTTCGAAGGCTCATGGCCGGTCCTCTTGCATGCGTGTCGCAATGATAACGGCTGCCGCGAAGGCGGCGAGGCTGGCGAGGCTGAACGTCCAACTGGCGCCCAGGGCGTTCCAGCTGTAGCCGGCGTACAACGCGCCCAAGGCCCCGCCCGTACCGGCCAGCGCGGCATACAGCGCCTGCCCCTGGCCTTGCTGGCGAGGACCGAAACTGCGTTGCACGAAATGGATGGCCGCGGCGTGAAAGCTGCCGAAGGTCGCCGCATGCAGTACCTGGGCGAACAGCAACACCCAGAGAAACTCGGCCAGCGAGCCCAGCAACAGCCAGCGCAACGCCGCCAACAGGAAACTGGCCAACAGTACCCGACGCACGGAAAACCGCGCCAGGATCCGGCTCATCAGCAGGAAGACCAACACTTCCGCCACCACACCGACCGCCCAGAGCAGCCCGATCAAACCGCGGCTGTAACCCAGGCGTTCGAGGTGCAGCGTCAGGAAGGTGTAATACGGCCCGTGGCTCACCTGCATCAGGCCGACACAAATGTAGAACGCCAGCACGCCAGGGTTGCGCAGTTGCCGCAGGAAGCCCTCCCCCGCGACTCGCGGCCCCTGCAATGGCTGCGCGTTGGGCACCCAGAAGCTGGCAAGGACGATGCCGGCCATGATCAACACCAGCGTCAACGGGTAGATGTCCAGGCTCAGCCATTCGAACAAGCGACCGAGCACCACCACGGTAATGATGAAACCGATGGAGCCCCACAGGCGGACCTGACTGTAGCGCGAGGCCTGCCCGCTCAAGTGGGCCAGGGTGATGACTTCGAACTGCGGCAACACCGCGTGCCAGAAAAACGCATGCAAGGCCATGACCATCGCCAGCCAGGCGTAGCTTTTATCGATGAAGATCAGCGAGAAGGTCAGCAGCGTGCAGATCGCGCCAAACCGCACGATCGCCAGGCGTCGGCCGGTGTAATCCCCCAGCCAGCCCCAGATGTTCGGCGCCACGCAGCGCATCAACATCGGGATCGCCACCAACTCACCGATGCGCGCCGCGTTGAAGCCCAGGTGATCGAAATACAGCGCCAGGAACGGCGCCGTCGAACCGAGCAGGGCGAAATAGAACAGATAGAAGCTGGAGAGCCGCCAGTACGGCAGTGCCGCCATGGTCGTCAGGCCACGGCGGCTGGCAAGCCGGCCATCAAAGTTGCCCCAGCACCGGGGTGCTGACGCGGACGTCGGCGTTCTGGCCGCGATGACGCAGCAAGTGATCCATCAGCACGATGGCCATCATGGCTTCAGCGATGGGCGTGGCACGAATGCCGACGCACGGGTCGTGACGGCCCTTGGTGATCACATCGACAGGGTTGCCATGGATGTCGATGGAGCGTCCCGGCGTGGTGATGCTGGACGTCGGTTTCAAGGCCAGGTGCGCCACGATCGGCTGGCCCGAGGAAATGCCGCCGAGAATACCGCCGGCATTGTTGCTGAGGAAACCGTCCGGAGTCAGTTCGTCACGGTGCTCGGTGCCACGCTGGGCGACGCAGGCGAAACCGGCGCCGATCTCCACGCCTTTCACCGCGTTGATGCTCATCAGCGCGTGGGCCAGCTCGGCGTCGAGGCGGTCGAAGATCGGCTCGCCCAGGCCCGGCATCACGCCCTCGGCCACCACGGTGATCTTCGCACCGACCGAATCCTGGTCACGGCGCAGTTGGTCCATGTAGGCCTCGAGTTCCGGCACCTTGTCCGGGTCGGGGCAGAAGAAAGCGTTCTGCTCTACCGAAGCCCAGGTCTTGAACGGGATTTCGATGGGCCCCAACTGGCTCATGTAGCCACGAATGACAATGCCCTGGCTGGCCAGGTACTTCTTGGCGATCGCCCCGGCCGCCACGCGCATGGCGGTTTCCCGGGCCGAGCTGCGGCCGCCGCCGCGGTAGTCGCGCTCGCCGTATTTGTGGTGGTAGGTGTAGTCGGCGTGGGCCGGGCGGAACAGGTCCTTGATGGCCGAGTAGTCCTTGGACTTCTGGTCGGTGTTGCGGATCAGCAGGCCGATGGCGCAGCCGGTGGTGCGCCCTTCGAACACCCCGGACAGGATTTCGACTTCATCGGCTTCCTGGCGTTGGGTGGTGTGGCGGCTGGTACCGGGCTTGCGACGGTCCAGGTCACGCTGCAGGTCGTCCAGGGAAATCTCCAGCCCCGGCGGGCAGCCGTCGACAATGGCGACCAACGCCGGGCCATGGCTTTCGCCCGCGGTGGTGACAGTGAACAGCTTGCCGTAGGTATTGCCGGACATGCAGGGTGCTCCGTGAAAAACGCTGAGAGACTCAACCTTGGATTCGTAGTGGGCGCCAGTATACGCAGGCTCCCCGCGTAGTTCATCCTCGAACCTTATCGGCGGCCACCAGTCCAACCGGCACCTTCGCAACTAATGGCGTGATGATGTTAAAGCTGCTTGCCCTAAGCCTTACCTTGTTTACCGGCCTGTTTTCCTGCCTGGCACAGGCCACGGTGCTGCAACGCCCCATCAGCCTCGACACCGGCAGCGGTGAGCTTTTCGGCTCGTTGTTGCTGCCCAAGTCCGACACGCCGGTGCCGGTTGTCCTGATCATTTCCGGGTCCGGTCCTACGGATCGCGACGGCAACAACCCCGAGGGCGGGCGCAACGACAGCCTCAAGCGCCTGGCCTGGGTGCTGGCCAGGCACAACATCGCCAGCGTGCGCTATGACAAACGTGGTGTGGCCGCCAGCCTCGCGGCGACACCGGACGAGCGCAACCTGAGCGTCGAGGCCTATGTGGCCGATGCCGTGGCCTGGAGCCACAAGCTCGCCGCCGATCCACGCTTGGGCCCGTTGATTCTGCTGGGCCACAGTGAAGGCGCGTTGATCGCCAGCCTCGCCGCGCCCCAGGCCAACGCGGCAGCGGTGATTTCGCTGTCCGGCAGTGCCCGGCCGATCGACCAGGTATTGCGCCAACAACTGAGCAACCGCCTGCCGCCGCCGTTGATGCTGCGCAGCAATGAGCTGCTCGACAGCCTCAAGGCCGGTCGGCTCGACAGCAACGTGCCGGCGCAACTGCAAGTCATTTTCCGCCCCAGCGTACAGCCCTACCTGATCTCGCTGTTCCGCCAGGACCCGGCCCGGGCCTTCGCCGCGCTGAAGATGCCAGCCCTGATCGTTCAGGGCAGCAACGATATCCAGGTCGGCGCCGATGATGCCCGGCAATTGAAAGCCGCCAAACCCGACGCTGAACTGGCGCTGATCGAGGGCATGAACCACGTGATGCGCATCGTACCCAACGACGTGAAACGGCAACTGGCCTCCTACAAGGACCCCAACCTGCCCTTGGCGGCCGAACTGGGTACGCGGATTCTGCGTTTTATTGACTCGTTAGCCGCGCGTTAGGCGGTTTTAGTCGATTTAGCTTCAGTACTGGCAAAAACAGCCGATAACCCGGTGTCGGATAGCGCATTGGCTACCGACCCGCCGGCCTGGACAGGATTTTGCCGTTATGACTGAAACTCAAGCTTCCCCCGACACCGCTGCCGAAGCCCCCGCCTCGTCTGCGGTGGAGCTGCCGTGGGCCGACGTGCATACCGAGCATCACAAAATGCTCCGCCTGGCGCCGCTCAAGACCGACCGCGCCACCGGTGTGCGGCCGCTGCGGTTTGTCGAGTTCAGCTATGTCGAGCGCCACAGCAAGGAACGCAGCCTGCTGCGCATGAGCATCCAACTGCCGAACCAGCGGGTGCGCAAGGAACAGAATCACCTGGATGTCTGGGCCGACCACGTCGAAAAACGCCTGTTCTTTTCGCCGGAAAACCTGCAAATCGAGCCGTTGAATCGGGGCATCGGCCGTTTCCTCGCGGCCCAAGGCATTACCTGGGCCAAGAAACGCTGGTCGGCCTATCAGGTCGAGGGCTCCGACCTGGATAACAAGGATGCCCTGAACGAAGACACTCGCCTGCGCCGCGACCGCTTTCTCAAGGCCCAGGGTTTCGAGGTGGCCTACGCCGACGCCCAGCACCTCAAGGGCAGCATCAAGCCGGCCCAGGTGGGCGATTTGGTCGGGGACTGGAACACCGAGAAGCTGCAGTTCGTGACCATCCTTGAAGCCGCGCAGATGCTGCAACAAGCCGAGCAGAACCTGGCGGAACAGGAAGTCAAACTCAAGCAGCAGGAAGATAAGGTCACCAAGTTCAAGCGCGAAGACGCCGGCCTGCGCTTCACCATCACCTGCCTGGTGGCCTTTGCCATGTTCCAGGCGGGATTGCTGATCTGGATTGCGACGCGCCATTGAACTCAATAGCGCGTGAGTAACCCTGTGGGAGCGAGCTTGCTCGCGATAGCGATGGATCAGTCAACTGCAATGTGGCTGATCCGACGCCATCGCGAGCAAGCTCGCTCCCACAGTGGGTGTATCCGGATGGGTAAGAGGGATCAAACCCGCGAAGCGAACAACCCCTGGTGCTGGCGGCACTGCTCGGCGCTGAGCATGAACACGCCATGGCCGCCGCGCTCGAAGTCGAGCCAGGCGAAATCGACTTCCGGATACAGCGCCTCGACGTGCACCTGGCTGTTGCCGACCTCGACAATCAACAATCCCTTCTCGGTCAGATGATCGGCCGCCTCGGCCAGCATCCGGCGAACCAGGTTCAAGCCATCATCGCCACAGGCCAGGCCCAGCTCCGGTTCGTGCTGGTATTCCGGCGGCATGTCGGCGAAGTCTTGCGCATCGACATAAGGCGGGTTCGACACGATCAGGTCGAAACGCTGCCCCGGCAAACCGTCGAAACCATCGCCCTGGACGGTGAACACACGCTCATCGACGCCATGGCGCTCGATGTTCTGGTTGGCCACTTCCAGTGCTTCGAACGACAGGTCGGCCAGCACCACCTCGGCCTCCGGGAATTCATCGGCACAGGCAATGCCGATGCAGCCGGAACCGGTGCACAGATCGAGAATCCGTGCCGGCGCCTGGCCCAGCCAAGGCTCAAAACGCTTTTCGATCAGTTCACCGATGGGCGAGCGCGGAATCAGCACCCGTTCATCGACGATGAACGACATGCCGCAGAACCAGGCCTCACCCAACAGGTAAGCCGCCGGGATGCGCTCGGCAATACGCCGACGCAGCAGACGCTGCACATGGACCAACTCCTCGTCTTCAAGACGGCAGTCCAGGTAACTATCGGCAATTTCCCAGGGCAGGTGCAACGCGCCCAACACCAGTTGCCGGGCTTCGTCCCACGCATTGTCGGTGCCATGGCCGAAAAACAGATCCTCCCCATGGAAACGGCTGACGGCCCAACGGATATGGTCGCGCAGGGTACGGAGACGGGAAGTGATCACGGCGGCAAACTCCAGAAAAATCGACGGACGAGTCTACCAGCCAAACGCGGCCCCACCCAAACGCGCCTTATTGACGAACGAAAAGCGCCGGACCAATCGTAGGATTTATCCGTTTTTCGCACCATCTATTGAACAGGACGAGCATCTTGACAAGGCTGTAGGCCAGCAACGGCGGCCCTTGCGATGGAAGCGATTCACAGAACCGCTCAGCCAGAGGACAATGTCGCAAAAGCCCCACTCGAAGGAGCCCCAGAATGTCCGTTCCAAAAACGATGTTTCAACTCAGCGGCCGTGGTTATGCAGCGGCCAATCTGAGTCAAGCGACCTTGATCATCATCGATGCCCAGAAGGAATACCTCGCAGGGCCCCTGGCCCTGAGCGGCATGGATGCAGCCGTCGCGAACATCAAGCAACTGCTCGGCGCGGCCCGTGCAGCCGGTCGCCCGATCGTGCATGTGCGCCACCTGGGCACCCATGGCGGGCTGTTCGATCCACAAGGCGAACGCGGGGAATTCATTCCCGGCCTCGAACCCCAGGGCGACGAAACCGTGGTCGAAAAGTTGCTACCCAGCGCTTTCCACGGCACCGAGCTGAAAAAGCGCCTGGAAGATTTCGGCCCCCTGGACCTGATCGTGTGTGGATTCATGAGCCATTCCAGTGTCAGCACCACCGTGCGCGCCGCCAAGAACCTGGGCTTTCGCTGCACCCTGGTGGAAGACGCCTGCGCCACCCGCGATCTGCCTTACAAGGGCGGCGTCCTCAGCGCCGAACACGTGCAGCAGACCGAAATGGCGATCATGGCCGACAACTTCGCCACCCTGGCCTTGACCCACGACTTCACCTGATGCGCCTTGATGAGCGGCCCGTCCTGCCGCTCATCCGCAAAAGCCTCTCATTTGCCGCAATTGCCCTACCTTCAGGAACAACCCGAATATCTTCCGGTCGAAGGGCCGATACCCATTGAGGAAGGTCGGAATGAAGTTATCCGATGGTTTTGACGCCCGTCGCTTGCGGCCCAAGGGCCCGAGCAACTGGCGTTTTCGTTTTGGCGCGGCGATCGCTGCGCTCCTGGCAACACTCGGTGTACTGCTGGCCATGGCCGGTGCGGCCAGCCTGCTGGGCCGTCCACCCGCACTGGGCGAGTTGAATGCCACCCCGCTGGGTTCGGCGATCATCCTGGCAGCCGGTCTTGTCATATTGCTGTTGGGCGTCTGGCTCTGGCGCCGCTGCCGCCGTCGCGCCCGCCAATCCCTGGAGCTGGCCATGGCTCCGCACCTGATGAAAAAGCACGACTGATTCGCCACCCGACGTTTTGTCGCGCCTGATCCCGCCAGAGTTGGGTAAACTGGCCGGCTTCGCGGAGGCTGACATGCAAGACGACGACTTTTCCCTGTTCAAAAGTGCGATCCAGGGCGTAAAACCGATCAAGCACGACCGTGCCGAGACCGGCAAGCCCAAGGCCGATCGCGCGCAAATCGCCAAGCTGCGCCAAGCCGCCACCGTGCGCACCGACGCCACGACCGTGGATGGCTTGTCCGATCAGTTCGTGATCGACGTCGGGCCGGAAGACGAGTTGATGTGGGCGCGCGACGGTGTCCAGGAAAGCCAGATGCGCAAGCTGAAGGTCGGCCAGATCCCCTTCGAAGGCAGCCTCGACCTGCACGGCATGAGCGTCGAAAAGGCCCGGGAAACCCTTTGGGCGTTCCTGGTCGAAGCCACCCGATTCGAAATCCGCTGCGTGCGCGTCACCCATGGCAAAGCCGTACGCCTGGATGGCAAGCGACCGATGATCAAGAGCCACGTCAACACCTGGTTGCGCCAGCACCCGCAAGTACTGGGCTTCACCTCCTGCCAGGCGAAACACGGTGGCGCCGGGGCGGTCTACGTGATGCTCAAGCGCACCATGATGGAAGGCCGCGACGAGTAGCCTTCGCTTGCCGAGCTTGCAGCGCCGTGTCCGCCACCGTACCCTTGCCCTTTGCGTAAAATCCCACAGGTAGTTTCATGTCTCTGGAACAGAATTACACCGCGATTCTCGGCCAACTGGGCGAGGACGTTTCCCGCGAGGGCCTGCTCGATACGCCCAAGCGCGCTGCCAAGGCCATGCAGTACCTCTGCCGCGGTTATGAACAAACGCTGGAAGAAGTCACCAACGGTGCCTTGTTCAGCTCCGATAACAGCGAGATGGTGCTGGTCAAGGACATCGAGTTGTACTCGCTGTGCGAACACCACCTGCTGCCTTTCATCGGCAAGGCCCACGTGGCCTACATCCCGAGCGGCAAGGTGCTGGGGTTGTCGAAAGTCGCGCGCATCGTCGACATGTATGCGCGGCGCCTGCAGATCCAGGAAAACCTCAGCCGCCAGATCGCCGACGCGGTCCAGCAAGTGACCGGCGCCCTGGGTGTGGCGGTGGTGATCGAGGCCAAGCACATGTGCATGATGATGCGCGGTGTGGAAAAGCAGAATTCCTCGATGATCACTTCGGTGATGCTCGGCGAGTTCCGGGAAAACGCCGCCACTCGCAGCGAATTCCTCAGCCTCATCAAGTAACCCGTCGCCAGAAGAAAACCGGCATGCATCGCCGGTTTTTTTTCGCCGGTGAAAAATCAGGTAAGCTGCGCGCCCTCTTCTTCCCCGCCGCGAGGCTGAATACCGTGATCGTCAAAGCGCTTCGAGTTGGCCTGGGCCAGCTCATCATCTTCATCGATTTCATCACTCGCCCCAGCAAGAAACAGCGCCCGGCCGAGGCCCAGGCGCAGGTCGACCAGGCCGCCCGCAGCCTGACGCTCTATCAGTTCAACGCCTGCCCGTTCTGCGTGAAGACCCGCCGCACCTTGCGCCGCCTCAACGTACCGGTGGCGCTGCGCGATGCGAAAAACAACGCCCAGGATCGCCAGACGCTGCTGGAACAAGGCGGCAAGATCAAAGTGCCGTGCCTGCGTATCGAAGAGAATGGCGAGACCACCTGGATGTATGACTCCAAGGTGATCATTGAGTATCTGGATAAGCGGTTCTCTGCAGCCTGACCATTTTCTACTGTGGCTACTGGCCTCATCGCGAGCAAGCTCGCTCCCACAGGGGGCCGGTGTTGATTGAAAATCTGCAATCATCCACAAATCCCCTGTGGGAGCGAGCTTGCTCGCGATAGGGCCCGGCCAGCCACCACAAAGCCCCTTGATATCAAGCCGCTTTTGCAGCCAACGCCTCCCGCACCACCCCCGCCAACCGCTTGAGCCCTTCATCCAGCCGCGCCGGGTCGATGTGGCTGAAGTTCAAGCGCAAGTGCCCCGGATGCTGGTCCGGCTCCGGGAAGAATGGCTCCCCCGGCATGAACGTAACGTCGGCCGCCAACGCCGCGGCGAGCAAGGTGCGGGTGTCCAGCGGTTGCCTGAGGGTCAGCCAGAAAAACAACCCGCCCTGGGGCACGTTCCAGTCCGCGATATCAGAGAAATGCTTTTGCAACGCCGCCTGGAACCGATCGCGACGGTCCCGGTAGAAATCCCTCAATTCACTCAAATGGCTGCGGTACTGTTCGGTACCGATCCATTGCAGCGCCTGCCATTGACCGATGCGGTTGGTGTGCAGATCCGCCGACTGCTTGAGCCGCAGCAGGTGCGGGAACAAATCCGGACTGGCGATCAGGTAGCCCACCCGTAGCCCCGGCAACAGGGTTTTCGACACGGTACCGGTATAGATCCAACTGGCCTTCCTCAAGCGACTGACGATCGGCGTGGCACTGCCGCCATCGAACGTCAGCTCGCGGTAGGGTTCGTCCTCGATCAGGGTGACGCCAAACTCGTCCAGCAGCGCCGCCACGGCATCGCGCTTGGCTTCGCTGTAGCGCACCGCCGAGGGGTTCTGGAACGTCGGAATCAGGTAGATGAACGCTGGCCGATGCCGCTCCAGGCGGGTCCGCAATTGGTGCAGGTCTGGGCCGTCGGCCTCCAGGGGCACAGTGATGCAATCGGCGCCGAACAGTTGGAAAATCTGCAACGCCGCCAGGTAGGTCGGCGCTTCGAGCATCACTTCAGTGCCCACGTCGATGTGCAGCTTGGCCGCCAGGTCGAGGGTTTGCTGGGAGCCGCTGACCACCAACACCTGACTCGCCTCACAGGCCACACCCAGCCCCCGCGCCTGGGCCGCCAGGGCTTCGCGCAGGGCCGGCTCGCCTTCGCTCATGCCGTACTGGCCCATGGACAACGGCATGGCCGTCCATTCCACCTTCGGCAGCATGGCTTCGGCCGGCAGGCCGCCGGCGAACGACATCACTTCAGGGCGCTGCGCCGCCGCGAGGATTTCTCGAATCAAAGAACTTTTGAGGCGCGAGACACGTTCGGAAAAAGCCATGGGGTCACCTGTAGCGGGTCGCTGGAAAAATGAGTCAAACTGATTGACCGAAATTACTCCGACCTCTCTGGATACGTCAACATGATTGACCTTAAAAACCCGACTTCCCAACAAATGGCCATGGAAGCGTTTTTCTTCGGTTACCAGGCATTCACTGCCAAGGCCGATGAAATGCTCGAGCGTCGTGGGTTGAGTCGGGTCCACCAGCGCATCGTTTTTTTCATCGCCCGCTACCCCTCCTTGAGCGTGAAGGAATTGCTGGCCCTGCTCGGGGTGAGCAAGCAGGCGCTGAACATGCCGTTGCGGCAGTTGATGGAAATGCACCTGGTGAACAGCGTCGCGTCCGAGACCGACAAGCGTAAGCGGCTGTTGGAGCTGACGGCCGAGGGCGAGCGGTTCGAGCAGGCGTTGCGGCGTGAGCAGGTGAAATTGCTGGAGCGGGTGTTTGCCGAGGCTG
The DNA here is from genome assembly GCF_900111955.1 of Pseudomonas sp. NFIX10. Taxonomy (NCBI): domain Bacteria; kingdom Pseudomonadati; phylum Pseudomonadota; class Gammaproteobacteria; order Pseudomonadales; family Pseudomonadaceae; genus Pseudomonas; species Pseudomonas sp. NFIX10. The sequence continues at coordinate 26,303 of NZ_FOKH01000040.1, forward strand.
GGGAGGCGGCGGTGAATGGATGGTTGGCGGTGAACCTGGCACTGGGCAAGTCTGGCGACTGAGGGCGTCTGATCCGACGCTATCGCGAGCAAGCTCGCTCCCACAGGAGACGTCGCCAGACACAAATCTTGCATTCACCACAGCCCATTGTGGGAGCGAGCTCGCTCGCGATAGCGCCCGCAAGGGCGATATACCCCTATCGCCAGACATTTCGTCGACAACACAGAAAACATTATTTGCATTATTTGTATACAAAAGCATAATTCGCTTCGTGCGAGTTCCTGACCAAAAGGTCAACATACTTCGCCAGCCTTACCAGCCTCAGCGCATCGCAGCCACTCCAGAGCGTTTGCGGTGCTGGAAATAACAATAAGACTCTTGAGGAGTACTCGCTGTGGAAAGCCGCAAACCCGAAGCCCGGACGCTGGACCTCTCGCCGCCACTGCGCAGTGGCTGGCTGGAACGCCTCTTCAAACTCAGCTTGCATGGCACCACGGTGAAGACCGAGCTGATTGCCGGCCTGACGACCTTCATCACCATGGCCTACATCATCTTCGTCAACCCCAATATCATGGCCGACGCTGGCATCGATCACGGTGCCGCGTTCGTCGCCACCTGCATCGCCGCCGCCCTGGGCTGCCTGTTGATGGGCCTGTACGCCAACTGGCCGGTGGGCCTGGCACCGGGCATGGGCCTGAACGCCTTCTTCACCTACACCGTGGTCGGGACCATGGGCTACAACTGGGAAACCGCGTTGGGCGCGGTGTTCGTTTCCGGTGTGCTGTTCATGATCCTGACCCTGTCACGGGTACGCGAGTGGCTGCTCAACAGCATTCCCGTGAGCCTGCGGTTCGCCATGGGCGCGGGGGTCGGGTTGTTCCTCGGGCTGATCGGCCTGAAAACCGCCGGGATCATCGTCGACAGCCCCGCCACCCTGATCAAGCTCGGTTCGTTGCGTGAGCCTGGTCCGCTGTTGGCCGCGGTGTGCTTCCTGATGATCGCCGTGCTCAGTTACCACCGCGTGTTCGGGGCGATCCTGATCAGCATCATTGCCGTGACCCTGGCCGGCTGGGGGTTGGGGTTGGTGCAGTACAACGGCGTCATGTCGACCCCACCCAGCCTGGCCCCGACCTGGATGGCGATGGACGTGGCCGGTGTGTTCAACGTCAGCATGATCAGCGTGGTGCTGGCCTTCCTGTTCGTGCACATGTTCGACACCGCCGGCACCTTGATGGGCGTTGCCCAGCGCGCCGGCCTGGTGAAAGCCGATGGCAAGATCGAGAACCTGTCCCGCGCCTTGAAAGCCGACAGCGCCTCCAGCGTATTCGGCGCCATGGTCGGTGTGCCGCCGGTCACCAGCTACGTGGAAAGCGCCGCCGGTGTGGCCGCCGGTGGCCGCACGGGGCTTACCGCCGTGACCGTCGGTGTGCTATTTATTGCCGCCATGTTCTTCGCACCGCTGGCCGGGATGATCCCGGCCTATGCCACCGCCGGCGCGTTGATCTACGTGGCCATGCTGATGATGGGCGGCATGGCCCACATCGAATGGGACGAACCGACCGACAGCATTCCAGCCATCGTCACGGCCATCATGATGCCCCTGACGTTCTCGGTCGCCGACGGTATCGCCCTGGGGTTCATCACCTATGTGGTGCTCAAGGCCGGCACCGGTAAACACAAGGAAATATCCATCAGCCTGTGGGTGCTCTGCGCGATCTTCATCGCCAAGTTCATCTTCTTGTAAGCGATACCGTATCCACCCCGCCTCACCCTTGGGTGAGGCTTTTGTCCATCAGGAGCAAAGCAATGAATCTGGAAACCTGGCTGTTGTTCAGTGGCGCCGCCTTGGTGGTGATCCTCATCCCTGGCCCGCTGTCGCTGTTGATGATCGGCAACAGCCTGAACTACGGCCTGCGCCGCTCGTACCCGGCATTCCTCGGCGGGGTGATCGCGTCGATTTGCCTGCTGAGCGCTTCGGCGCTGGGGCTCGGTGCGTTGCTGCTGGCGTCGGAGCAATTGTTCAGCGCCCTGAAAATCGTCGGTGCCCTGTACCTGTTCTACCTGGCCTGGCAGAGCTGGCAACAATCGCGGCAACCTGCCCAAGGCGCCGAAGTGCCCCAGGCCGCCGCAGTGCCACGTTTCCGCGCGTTGTTCGGCCGGGCGTTCGTGCTGGGCGCCAGCAATCCGAAGGACATCCTGTTCTTTGCCGCGTTCCTGCCGCAGTTCTTGAGCGCCGAACAACCCTTCCTGCCGCAGCTGCTGATCATGATCGCCACCTGGACCGTACTCGACCTGCTCTGCAAGCTGGCCTACGGCCTCGGCGCCCACGGCGCGGCGCGCTATCTGCGTACCGGCAAGGGCCAGAGCTGGTTCAACCGGATCAGCGCGGGCCTGTTTGGCGGCGCGGGTGCAGCCTCCTTAATGTCCGCCCACTGAGCCCTCGGCTTTGCGAATGCCTTTGTGTGCGGCATTCGCAAAACATCGCAACAACCCTTCGATATACAGCACTCGGGAAAACACCTTACATAGAGGGCCAATTCAAACATCGTTGAACAAGGAAGTTCACAATGGCCCAACTTATAGCGCCCTCTTGCGCTACTGACGACCGGGGTGTCGTCATTAGCGATATTGTCTTTCAGGCCAATGAGCATACGATCGAGACGCTCGACTTCAAAGTCGCCGATCAATCGCAACTCAATCCGGAACACAAGCACCGGCAAGCCCAACTCGAAGTCGTCGACAAACTTTACGGTCCGCTCCAGATCGGCTCCGTAGCCGTGACCCGCTCCGCCCTGAATGCACTGGGTGCAACCACTGACGGTCAGGTATTGAACGGTGAAAACAGTTTCTTTCGCATCGCCAGTCGTTTTTTCCTGGACTCACTGCAGTTCAATGCAGCGGATGTCGAAACTCATATAAAACTGACCGCCGATGCAAACGACTACCGCCTGCCGACATTGCTTTTTGAAATAGCCAGCCAACGCTCACGCTCTGCGCGCCCATTATTAAGAGCCAACCTTGCAGTACAGACTGAAGCGGGCAGTTATCACAATATCCTGGAAAAACTCCTGAAGTCTGCACAGGGCCTCGACCCTCATCAGTTTGCCCAGACTTCACTGAACTGGGTAAACAAGACCAAGAGCCAGATCCTCATCCCCACCGGCCTGGGACTCCAGGCCTTCGGAATCTACAGCGGCCTGCGCGGCCTGCAAGACGCCATCCGCAACAAGGACGACTACCAGACCCTGTTCAACGGCGCCAGCGTGGCCGCCGAAGTGGCTTCCTTGGGCGTCGAAGCGCTGGTGACCCGACAAGCCACGCAAATGATCCGAGCCGGTCAGCGCTCCCTGGGGGATTTCGCGAAAACCACCTTCGCGACTCGACTGGCCCGGGGGAGTGGGCTGATTGCCAGCGTGTTGACCCTGCCTTTCGATATCGTCTCCGCGGTTGACGCTTTCAAGGCCGCCGCCAACGCGAGTGGCAAAGCGGCCACCGATCATTACGTCAGCGCCGCCTTGAGCGTCACCAGCGCCGCCATGACCCTGACCATCGGCTTGGCCGCGCTGGCGGGCTTCAGTTCAGCCGGTCCGGTGGGCCTTGCCGCCGGGCTTATCCTGGTGGTCGGGTCACAGGTCTGGGGGGCGATTCGCCAGGTCGATGAGATCGACGACTACATAACCCTCAGTGCCCACGAGCGCCTGCGAACGGGTTGGTTCGCCTTCTGGACAATCAGCCCTGACGACGATATCCAGGAGCGCTACACCCTCGCCAAGGCGACCGCCGAACACACCAGGCAACTGCGGGCCAACGCCTTGAACTTGCTCAAGGGGCCGTTGAAAGATAGCACCGAGGCGATCGTGAACGGTCGATTCACCGTGGAACTCGAGCGAGTGACCTACAACACCTGGAACTGGTGGACCGGCGAAAAGTATCAGGCAACGAACACGCGCCCGAAAATCAAGGACAGCGATGACTGGATTGATGCCCGCCAAGGCGTCACGCTCGAAACGCCTGGCGCAGTCATCGAAGCGGCGGCGGAGCACAAAGGCATCCGTTGGTATATCGGCGGCGGCAATGACACGGTTTTCGGGGTTGAAAACAAGCCGAACGTTTTCCACTACGGGTCAGGCGTCAAGCGGCTGAGGGGCGGCGCGAAAGACGATGTATTCGTTTTCGAAGGCTCGACATCCATTGCCCCGGGAGACGAAGTACCTGCGCCGAACCGGCTGGTAGGTGGCTCGGGTAACGACACGTTGATACTGGCCGGCAATCCCGGCCATGGCCAGGTGCCGCGACTGGGTTATCACATCGACCTGGAGGCTGGGCAAGCGTCCATCATCACTCAGGAAGGTCCCAAGAGCGAAAGCGGACAGTATCGCCACGCGCTTCTTGAAGGCATCGAACATGTGGAAATCCTTGAGGGCGGCACCCATGTCATCAAGGGCAGCGCCGGCGCTAACATCATCAAGTCCCGGGGCAACGATCTCATCGAGGCTGGCGCGGGAGACGACCGGATATTCATTCTCGGCGGCAACAACCGCAACGCCGACGGCGGGCCCGGGGACGATGCCTACGTCATCGCCCATAAACCCGGCCACGTATCGATCACCGAGGACGGCATGGGCAGCAGCGTCATTTCCCTGGACTGGCGCGCCGACCTGATTGAAAGCTGGGTGATCGAGCAGGGCAACCTGGTGATCACGTCGTGCTTCGATGGCAATGACTGGGAATCACGCAAAGTCACCCTCAACAATGTCTATGCCGATACGGACTATCCAAGAGCATTACAGAACAACCGCCTGACCTTCACGACAAAGGACGGCTTCCACTGGGTGCCAGACCTGCCGGAGACGCTGGAGCACGACAGCCCCCTCGTCATTGAAGCGATCATGGTGCAACACGGCATCCCCCGGAACCCGGCCATCCTCAATGACCGAAGCGAGCGCTGGGTGGCCCACGATAAGGACACGAGCTACTACGTTTCCCGGTTGATTGAATTCACCACGCTCAAGGTGAGACAGAAAAGTGAGTATTGCACCACGCTTCACCTGGACTATGCCCATAGCGAACTGACCCGGGTCGAAGCTCACTACAACGCCTATGTCATCCAGGAAGACGGAGGGGACACGGTGAAATATGGTGAGTGCGGTCTCACCCTGGATTTTGGCAGTCGCCGTGTCGTCCTGAACAACCTGGCCCGTTCCGATGAGCGCTACAGCGCACGGACAAAGACCACCGGGCGACGTGCGTTTTCCGCATTGGATTCGCAGCACACGTTTATCCTGATCATGCGCGACGGCGCCTCCTACCGCCTGGCCATCCCCACCCCCGACCCCGCGCGGTTGCTGGATAAGGGATTCATCGACAAGGATCCGGTGCAATGGAAGATACAAGCCCCCCTTTCACTCACGCCGACCAGAAAGCACTACGCGTTTCTCCAGCCCCTGGATAAGAAGCCCCATCCCATGGGCAGCCAGGCCACCTGCGCGATGCTCACGCCAGCCGTCGAGCAGACCGGTATCGAAGTGCTGACAGGCCAAGGCTCCACGTACCTTGTCCACCTGAGCCCGGGCATGACACTACGGCTGACCACACCAGGCGCACTGGCCGGCGCCAATCCCCGACTGCCCCAGGCATCCACTTGGGAACTCGACGCCACCCGCCTCGGAGAGGTCGAGATCAAACTGGCCAATAACCTGCTGCAGGTAGGCACGACGATCCTTCATCTACCCGCCTATGCAGAGGACGACCTCGTCGACCAGATACGCGTCATCACGGCCCAGGGGGTCGTCCATGCAGTCGACAGCCTGTTCGAGCGCGTCTATGTAACGGCACTGGACGGCCGGTATTTTTCGCCCCCGGTCGATCCCGAAGCCGCCCTGCCCCCCGAATTGTCACGGTTAGCATCGGCACAACTGAGGGTATCCAACATGGCGCTCAAAGATGGCTCGCCTGGCTCACTGAGTTATCACCTCAAGGCGCGCCAGTGGACCCTCGATACTGATGAATCCCGGGTCATCGCCGCAACGAGGCTAAGAAAAACCAACTTGTGCGATCACCATCTCAGCCTTTATCAGGATCTGGCTCGCGAAGGGCTCAGCCAGAACCCACCCCTGGATGACGAGAGGCTGCGCTTGTTGCGCGAACAGTGCGTGAAATGGGCCGAAGGCACGACGTTGAACAAGTCACTGATGCTTGCGCAGGCCATCGCGCTGAGCCCGACTTTTGGCCTGGAACTTCCTCATTGGCGTTGGCTGCTCTCCCCAGGCGAGATCGTCTCCAGACAGAGCTAGCCCTGACGAGCGACTGCGAACGTCTCTTGCAGACGCAATACATATGTACTGCACCCGCCCGTTGATTTTCCAAGAACATCTTCCAGCGCGTTGCCCGTCAATCCACACGACGGGCGACGACGTATTCATTGTCCATACTTTTCAAATTCAAGAGCGCAAACGTCAATGAGCCCCAGAAAAAACACCCGCCCCAATGTTCCAACTTCGCCTCCCGATACGCCTCACGGCAGTCGCGATACCACACCCGAAAGCTTGCCCAGGAGCCCTATCAGGGTCGATGGCAGCGATTCGTCGTCCGGCTCGTCGCCTGGGCGACAAACCGAAGCCGCTGATGCCCAGCCCACGGTGGTCCAGGTAGCGGAACTCACCTCCCAGGCCGCCATCGCCCATGTGCCCGCCTCGCTATCGCTGGACAATTATTACCTTTCCCCCGAGCTGATCCCCATGCTGTCGGACCCGGACCCGACCTCCGGGATCCAGACATTCAGGACCCGGACTTACGTCAAACTTGCCGAAGGTGGGACGGTGCTATTGGGGCGCGATGCCGACCAAAACTACCGGGCGCGCTCAAGCGCTGAGCTCGTTGCGTCCGGCCCCCGCCTGGAACAAGTCGAAGGCAGCCTGCTGTGGCGGCAGGTTTCCCACGGCAGCGACGCCACGCTCACCATTACCCGCTACAACGTGCCGGACGATGATCCTCTGGAAGGGCCCGCGCCCAAGCGCCAGCGCACGGCGCCACCCTCCAGTGAAGTCGCAGTGGAAACCACCCCGGTTTTTCGCAAGGAATGGGGGGTCGAGCCAAAGCTCACCCTGCCGGCCTTCATCACCATCGGCGACGTTCACTATAAGCGGGTGACACGTGTCGACGCACGGGACTACCCCATTGCCTACATCCAGCAACCTGGCCATCCCGCCTATGATTTTGACCTGCTGGAGGCCATCCTCAGGCATACCCCGGACGAGCAGCCCCGAAGCGTAATCCGCGTGCCGCCGGACAACCATTGGGAGATCGATGCCAGGCTTCCCTTCGAGAAACCGCTGACGGCTTATGTCAGGGAAGTGTTTCCCGAGGTCACCACAGTCACCCTGGAAAATATCGCCAGAAGGCAGTTCGAACTCGCCAACAGCTCCTCGATCGCCGACGCTGCGGGCCTGACCGCACTGAGGCAGATTTTCCATAGCTGGAAAAACGCCGTTCCCTCGCCCCATCCGCAATGGACCGACCCCTTGCTGATGCTGCCCGTGCTCCCGACCTCTTCAGGGATCACGAGCACTTCGCGCTCGATAGACCTGCCCATTTCCACCTCGACGGGGAGGCTGGATCGGCTGGATTTCGACCCCTTACGGTTCCCGCGAGAGTGGAATTTCTTCATGTCGACCTACTCGCCGATGGACCTCAAGCGCTTCATGGCCGGCATCCTGACGCGCAATGGCTACACGGTCATGGAGCCCAACAGTTTCAATAGCTTTCCGGCGCTGGTGTTTCGGCGCACCGGGCATGAATATGTATTTTTCATGAGCCTGCATCGCACTCGCATGCCGAAACTCTCCCTGCCCACCCACATGAATCCCAACACCACCGGCATCAACCTGGAGACCCAGGTCGGCGACGCTGCCGCACAAGCGGTCAAGGACGCCCATCAGGCCGGCAAAATCATCTGGCTAAAGGGCGGTTCACAGATCCGGCCTGGTTACGCGGACACTGTCTTTATCATTCGGGATGACAACGCCAGGCTGTAGGCTGGCGGCAAAAAAAAAGCCCGCAGTGTGAGCGGGCGAAAAACCAAAGAAGCGCCATGCGCAGTCGCTTCCAGGGGAGGCAGCTGCTTAGGGATCAGCTGCCTCGATAGGTGGAATAGGCGTAGGGCGAAATCAGCAGGGGCACGTGATAATGCTCCTGCTCGGCCGAAATACCGAAGCGCAGCACCACCACATCCAGGAACGCCGGATCGGGCAGTCGGACGCCACGGGCGCGGTAGTAATCGCCAGCGTGAAATTGCAATTGATAGACGCCCGAACGGTAGTCCTCCCCTTGCAGCAACGGTGCATCGCAGCGACCATCGCTGTTGGTCTGCACGCTGGCGACCAGCTGCAATTGCGAGCCCTCCACCCGGTACAACTCGATCTTGATCGCGCTGCCCGGGCAGCCATGTGCAGCATCCAAAACGTGAGTAGTCAAACGTCCCATTGCTTGTGCGCGCCTCGCTGCGGGGCAGCCCGGCACGACGCCTCCTGATCAGTTGAAAGACAGGCCGCACCGTTTCGGAGCACGAAACGCCACGGCGATAAGCGAATTAAGACACTTTAATAGAAAATTGTACACAATAAAAAACAAGATTTTCCCCTGAACGATCCTTCACGGCGCGCCCGCCCAGATTCGAGCCGAACCAACACCTGCATGATTCTTCCAGGGATTAATTGACCAACTGGGCAGGTTTCTTGCAGTGTTTCTTGCGACGGAGAAAAGCCAGGGCCCGCCGTGAAAAATGCAAAAAATCAGGCTTACAAATTGCGCATAAAGTTGTATACAATCACTCCATCGTCGTGACGCCAGCCTATATTTCATCATCAGGGCGCCACCCACATGGTTCGAACAAGAAGGAAGACTGCAGTGAGCGCTGACTACCCACGCGACCTGATCGGTTACGGCAATAACCCTCCCCATCCCCAGTGGCCGGGCAACGCCCGCATCGCTTTGTCCTTCGTGCTCAACTACGAAGAAGGTGGCGAGCGTAGCGTCCTGCATGCCGACAAGGAATCCGAAGCGTTCCTCTCGGAGATGGTCGCCGCGCAACCGCTGCAGGGCGAGCGCAACATGAGCATGGAATCGCTGTACGAGTATGGCAGCCGTGCCGGTGTCTGGCGGATCCTCAAGCTGTTCAAGGCATTCGATATCCCCCTGACCATTTTCGCCGTGGCCATGGCCGCCCAGCGCCATCCGGACGTGATTCGCGCCATGGTCGCCGCCGGTCATGAAATCTGCAGCCACGGCTATCGCTGGATCGACTACCAATACATGGATGAGGCCCAGGAGCGCGAGCACATGCTCGAAGCGATCCGCATCCTCACCGAAATCACTGGCGAGCGTCCGCTGGGCTGGTACACCGGCCGCACCGGCCCGAACACCCGCCGGCTGGTGATGGAAGAAGGCGGTTTCCTCTATGACAGCGACACCTACGACGACGACCTGCCCTACTGGGAACCGAACACCCCGAACGGCAAGCCGCACCTGGTGATCCCCTACACCCTCGACACCAACGACATGCGTTTCACCCAGGTGCAGGGTTTCAACAAGGGTGACGATTTTTTCCAATACCTCAAGGACGCTTTCGACGTGTTGTACGCCGAAGGTGCCGAGGCGCCGAAGATGCTCTCCATCGGGCTGCATTGCCGGCTGATCGGCCGCCCTGCGCGCCTGGCATCCCTCAAGCGCTTCCTCGAATACGTCAAAGGCCATGAACACGTCTGGTTCAGCCGCCGTGTCGACATCGCCCGCCACTGGCAGCAGGCCCACCCATATCAAGGGGCGTCGAAACCGGGAGCCTCGCAATGACCGCCTTCCAGACCCTCAAGCCTTCCACCTTGAGCCGTGAAGCCTTCGTCCGGGCTTTTGCCGATATCTACGAACACTCGCCCTGGGTCGCCGAAAAGGCGTTTGACCTGGGCCAGGATCCCTCGATCGACGAGATCGAGACCCTGCACCAGCGCATGAGCGACATCCTGTTGAGCGCCGATCACGCCAGCCAACTGGCGCTGATCAACGCTCACCCGGACCTGGCCGGCAAAGCCGCCGTCCAGGGCCAACTGACCGAAGCCAGCACGAACGAACAGGCCGGCGCCGGTATTCACCAATGCACGGCCGAAGAGTTTCAACGCTTCACCGAGCTGAACGACGCCTACAAGGCCAAGTTCAAGTTTCCCTTCATCATGGCGGTAAAAGGCAGCAACCGGCACCAGATCCTGGCGGCATTCGAAACGCGCATCCATCATTCGGCAGACGCCGAATTCAAATGCGCGCTGGCAGAGATCAACAAGATCGCGTTGTTCCGATTACTGACCCTTTAGCGAGCAGTCCTGAACCCTGGAACCTGCAAGCATCCCCAGCCAACTTATTTAAAGGCAGACAAGAAGAATGAAAGCTTACGCCGTACCTTTCGAGAAGTTCGTCAACCTGGCCGACGCCCGCCTGGGCACCAAGATCATCTCGGTCACCGACGACTGGTTCGCCGACGCCAACCGCCTGTTCCAGCCGACCCCGGCCGTGTGGAAGGAGGGCGTGTTCGATGATAACGGCAAGTGGATGGACGGCTGGGAATCGCGGCGCAAGCGCTTCGAAGGCTACGACAGCGCGGTGATCCGCCTGGGTGTGGCGGGCTCGATCAAGGGCGTGGACATCGACACCTCATTCTTCACTGGCAACTACCCTCCGTCGGCCTCCCTGGAAGCCTGCTTCCTGACCGAAGGCGAGCCGGACGAAAACACCCAGTGGACTGAAGTGCTGTCGGCCGTCGAGCTGCAAGGCAACAGCCACCACTACCACGAAATCAGCAATGACCAGGCCTTCAGCCACCTGCGTTTCAACATCTACCCCGATGGCGGCGTGGCCCGGTTGCGGGTCTACGGCATTCCGTACCGCGACTGGTCGGCCGTGGGCGACAACGAACAGATCGACCTGGCCGCCGCCCTCAATGGTGGCCGCGCCCTGGCCTGCTCCGACGAGCACTTCGGCCGCATGAGCAATATCCTCAACCCGGGTCGTGGCGTGAACATGGGCGATGGCTGGGAAACCGCCCGTCGTCGTACCCCGGGCAATGACTGGGTCATCATCGCCCTGGGTCATGCCGGCGAGGTCGAGAAAGTCATCGTCGACACCCTGCACTTCAAGGGCAACTACCCCGACAGCTGCTCGATCCAGGGCGCGTTCGTCAAGGGCGGCACCGACAGCCAGATCGAAACCCAATCGCTGTTCTGGCGCGAACTGCTGCCGAGCCAGAAGCTGGAGATGCACGCCGAACACACCTTCGCCGAGCAGATCAAGGCCCTGGGGCCCATCACCCACATCCGCCTCAATGTATTCCCGGATGGTGGCGTGAGTCGCCTGCGGGTGTTGGGCAAGGTAGCGAAGTAGCACCATGATCGTTCCCACGCTCTGCGTGGGAATACATCCCGTGACGCTCTGCGTCACAAAGCGGACGCGGAGCGTCCGGTGAGGCGTTCCCACGCAGAGCGTGGGAACGATCAAATCTAAAAGATTAAGAAGACCAGCATGCGCACACTCAAGATCGAACCGTTGACCAAAGAAGCCTTCGCCCCGTTCGGTGACGTGATCGAAACCGACGGCAGCGATCACTTCATGATCAACAACGGTTCGACCATGCGCTTCCATCGCCTGGCGACGGTGCAAACCGCCACGCCGGACGATCAGGCGATCATCAGCATCTTCCGCGCCGACGCGCTGGACATGCCGTTGACCGTACGCATGCTGGAGCGCCATCCGCTGGGCAGCCAGGCCTTCATTCCGCTGCTCGGCAACCCCTTTCTGATCGTGGTCGCGCCACTTGGCGATGTACCTGTATCAGGCTTGGTCCGCGCCTTCGTCACCAACGGCAGGCAGGGCATTAATTACCATCGCGGCGTCTGGCACCACCCGGTGCTGACGATCGAAAAGCGGGATGACTTCCTGGTGGTTGATCGCAGTGGCACAGGCAATAACTGCGATGAGCATTTCTTCAAAGAGGATGAGTGTTTGGTCCTCGCCCCCCACCAATAAGAGAAGGTCCGATCACGCGCAGACAAGCGTGACGGGCGAGAGGTAAAGACTGTGGAAGCACATATGCTGGAATGGCTGAACCTGAGCGTGCGCTGGGTTCATATGATCACTGGCGTGGCCTGGATCGGCGCGTCGTTCTACTTCGTCTGGCTGGAAAACAACCTCAATCGCGTCAACCCCAGGAGCGGCCTGGCCGGCGACCTGTGGGCCATCCACGGTGGCGGCATCTACCACCTGGAAAAATACAAGCTTGCGCCACCGTCCATGCCGGACAACCTGCACTGGTTCAAATGGGAAGCCTATTTCACCTGGATGTCGGGTATCGCCCTGCTATGCGTGGTGTTCTATTGGAACCCGACCGTCTACCTGCTGGCCCCCGGCAGCGGCCTGAGCGGCCCCGAAGGCGTCGCCCTGGGCATCGGCTCGTTGTTCGTCGGCTGGTTCGTCTATTCCTTCCTGTGCGACTCGGCCCTGGGCAAGCGCCCGGCCTTGCTCGGCCTGATCCTGTTCGTGCTGTTGATCGCCGCGGCCTACGGGTTCAGCAAGGTGTTCAGCGGTCGCGGTGCCTACCTGCATGTCGGGGCGGTCATCGGCACGATCATGGTGGGCAACGTGTTCCGCATCATCATGCCGGCACAACGCGCCCTGGTCGCGGCGATCGCCGAGAACCGCACACCCGATCCGGCATTGCCGGCCAAGGGCTTGTTGCGTTCGCGCCACAACAACTACTTCACCCTGCCGGTGCTGTTCATCATGATCAGCAACCATTTCCCGAGCACCTACGGCAGCCCATACAACTGGCTGATCCTGGCCGGTATCGCCGTGGCGGCGGTGTTGGTGCGGCATTACTTCAACACGCGCCATAACAGCAACCGATTTGCCTGGACGCTGCCGGTCGGCGCCCTGGCGATGATCTGCCTGGCTTATGTCACCGGCCCAAAACCCATGCCCACCGCACCGGACGTGGCCAAGGCACCCGGCGTGATCGAGTACCAACCGTTGCCGGAAACGGCAGTGGGCGGCGGCGCGAAACCGGCGACCGCCCCCGCCGCACCGGCCTCGGCGCCTGCTCAGGCCACCAACGCCCAAGGCCCCTCGTTCGAGAAGGTCCACAGCGTGATCCAGGAACGCTGCTCGGTCTGCCACTCGGCCAAGCCCACCAGCCCGCTGTTCAGTACCGCGCCGGGCGGAGTGATGTTCGACACGCCGCAGCAGATCCAGCAACAGGCCGCGCGCATCCAGGCCCAAGCCGTGACCAGCCAGATCATGCCGTTGGGCAACATCACTCAGATGACCCAGCAGGAACGCGACCTGATCGGCGCGTGGATCAACCAGGGCGCGCGCACCAACTGAGCCACGCGCGCCAACACCGTTAATCGTCATACCGCTGACAGGTCGACCGGCACACCACCGGTCCCCCGTCAGCGACTGCCTGCGCCTCAACAATAAAAACAAGAGGAAAGCACCCGATGACCAAGTCCCGCCATCACGCCCCAAATTCGCCGCCCATGCGCTGTTGCAGGGCACTTGAGCCCTTCGAGACAAGCCCGTATCCTGCGCGGCCGTTTGAAGCAGGCCTACGACAAAATCCCTTCCGATCCTGACCGGACCGCCAACTTGTTGCGGCGTTGGCGGGCATGACGCGCCTCTGAAAACAGCTTTTCCGACTGATCAAAAAACCGCAGGGCACGCCATTTCCGGTTTTTCCCCGACTTGGCTCAGCGCTTGCTATCAGCATTCGCCACGCTCAAAAAGCTGACCGAACGGATGTTTTTTCATCCATGGAAAAAGGCGCCACACCAGAGCGCTGACTGAAAAAAAAGCGGTACCACTTACCTTTGGGAGCAAACCGAATGAAACGTACGTGCACCAGCCTGATACTCGCAGGATCCTTGCTGGTCGCAGGCCAAGCGATGGCCGACGATCTGTTCCAATGGCAGAACAACAGCCTGACCTACCTGTATGGCAAGGATTTCCAGGTCAACCCGCGTATCCAGCAGACCGTGACCTTCGAACACGCCGATGCCTGGAAATACGGGGACAACTTCTTCTTCCTCGACCGGATCTTCTACAACGGCCAGGACGACAGCCAGTCCGGCCCGAATACCTACTACGGCGAGTTCAGCCCGCGCCTGTCGTTCGGCAAGATCTTCGACCAGAAGCTGGAACTGGGCCCGATCAAGGATGTGCTGCTGGCCATGACCTATGAATTCGGTGAAGGCGACAACGAGTCCTACCTGATCGGCCCGGGCTTCGACCTGGCCATTCCCGGCTTCGACTACTTCCAGCTGAACTTCTACAACCGCCAGACCGAAGGCCCGCGCGCCGGCGACAATGTCTGGCAGATCACCCCGGTCTGGGCCTACACCATACCGGTGGGTTCTTCCGACATCCTGATCGACGGTTTCATCGACTGGGTGGTGGACAACGACACCAACGACAAGGGCACCTACCACGCCAACCTGCACATCAACCCGCAAATCAAATATGACCTGGGCAAGGCCTTGAAGCTTGGCGCCAAACAGCTGTATGTGGGCGTGGAGTATGACTACTGGAAGAACAAATACGGGATCGAAGACAGCGAAGGGTTCAAGACCAACCAGAGCAACACCAGCTTCTTGCTCAAGTATCACTTCTAACCGCACCACCCAGGTGGGAGCGAGCTTGCTCGCGATGGCGGTGGGTCAGGCTAAACAGGTGTTGGATGTGCCGCCGTCATCGCGAGCAAGCTCGCTCCCACATTGGTTTCGTGAAAGCCAGGATTCAGCGCCCACCGCAAATCCCTGTGGGAGCGAGCTTGCTCGCGATAGCGGTGGACCTGCTTGCATCAGTCAGGACAACCCCAAAAACCGGCTCAGCGCCTCGCGCTGCGCCAGTGCATCCTGGCGTCCCAACTCGATCAGTTCGCTGCAATACCCCGCCTCGAACAGCAGGTAGCTCAGCACCCCCGCGCCACTCGTCTTGGTCGCACCCGGCCCACGCAAGAAAACCCGCAACGCACGGGGCAGTTCCTGACGATGGCGAGCGGCGATTTCATCGATCGGCTGGCTTGGCGAAATCACCAATACCTCCACCGGCGCCGCGCCCAAGGCATGGGCCGGCACATCATCGGGCAGCAGGTGGCTGAAACCGTTCAAGCGTTGAAGCAACTCGATGTCACTTTCCAGGCTGTCGATGAAGGTGCTGTTGAGCATGTGGCCGCCGATCTGCGCCAGGGTCGGTTGAAGGCCGGTGTAGCTGCGCTCGGAAGGATCCTGGCCACCGGCGCCACGGGGGTTGCCGCTGACGCCGATCACCAGCACGCGATTGGCCCCCAGGTGCAAGGCCGGGCTGATGGGCGCCGATTGCCGCACCGCGCCGTCGCCAAAGTATTGCGGGCCGATCTTGACCGGGGCGAACAACAGCGGAATCGCCGAGCTGGCCAGCAGATGCTCCACCGACAACTGCGTCGGCACACCGATGCGCCGGTGGCGCAGCCAGGCATCGATGGTGCCACGCCCCTGGTAGAAAGTGACGGCCTGGCCGGATTCATAGCCGAATGCCGTCACCGCCACCGCCCGCAATTGCTGTTCGGCGATGGACTGTTCGATACCCGAGGCGTGGAACTGGGCCTGGAGCAGTTCCCGCAATGGCGAACTGTCGATCAGCGCCACCGGCAATTTGGCCCCCAGGCCCAACAAACTGTGAGTGATGAAGCGCGTCGACTGGGCCAGGACGCCGCGCCAGTCGCTGCGCATGACCTGATGGCTGCGCACCGCTTGCCAGAACGCCGTCAGCCGTTCAATGGCGGTCTTGAAGTCCATCGCCCCGCTCGCCAGGCTGACCGCGTTGATCGCCCCGGCCGAGGTGCCGACGATCACCGGAAACGGGTTATCCGCCCCGTCGGGTAACAATTCGGCAATCGCCGCCAATACCCCCACTTGATACGCCGCCCGAGCCCCACCGCCGGAAAGAATCAAACCTGTAACCGGTTCAGTTGGGGTCATCGCAATGCTCCGTGCTCAAGGTGATATCAAACAACTCAACCGCGTTTGTCGTACAGCTTGGGCTCGCCCGGTGGACGGCTCTTGAAGCGCCGGTGGGTCCACAGGTACTGCTCGGGACAATCGCGCACCGACTGCTCGACCCATTGATTGATGCGGATGCAATCGGCTTCCTCGGTCTCCCCCGGGAAATCCGTCAGCGGAGCCTGGATCACCAGGCGATAACCACTGCCATCGGCCAGGCGCTCCTGGGTAAAAGGCACCACCAGCGCCTTGCCCAGGCGGGCGAACTTGGTGGTGGCGGTGACCGTCGCGGCCTGGATGCCGAACAGCGGCACGAACACGCTTTGCTTGGCGCCGTAGTCCTGGTCCGGCGCATACCAGATCGCCCGCCCGGCCCGCAGCAGCTTGAGCATGCCGCGCACGTCGTCACGCTCCACCGCCAGGGAATCGAGGTTGTGCCGCTCGCGGCCCCGGCGCTGAATGTAGTCGAACAACGGGTTATTGTGCTCGCGGTACATACCGTCGATGGTGTGCTGCTGGCCGAGCAAGGCCGCGCCGATTTCCAGCGTGGTGAAATGCAGCGCCATCAGGATCACGCCCTTGCCCTCGCGCTGAGCCTGCTTGAGATGTTCCAACCCTTCGACATGGGCCAGTTTCGCCAGCCGCGAGCGCGACCACCACCAACTCATGGCCATTTCGAAAAAGGCGATGCCGGTGGAGGCAAAGTTTTCCTTGAGCAGACGCTTGCGTTCGGCAGCGGTCTTTTGCGGGAAACACAGTTCCAGGTTGCGACGGGCGATGCGCCGTCGGTCGCCGGCCACCCGGTACATCAGCGCCCCCAATGCACGACCGACCCGCAACAATAACGGATAAGGCAATTGCACGATCAGCCACAACAGCCCCAGGCCACACCACAGCAGCCAGAAACGCGGATGAAAAAATGCAGCTCGAAAACGCGGGCGATCCATTACAACTTCCATTAAGACATGGGCCGCGCATTCTACATTGTTCGACCCGGGTTGCGGCTGGCGGACGATCTCGTTATAAGTCTCGGCACTTTTAGTGACAAGCCGTTGTACGCCGACCATGAGCCAAACCGAACCGCTAGACCAAGATCCCGTGTTCCAGCTGAAGGGCAGCATGCTCGCCATTACGGTGCTGGAACTGGCCCGCAACGACCTGGAGAGCCTTGACCGGCAATTGGCGGCGAAAGTCGCCCAGGCCCCGAACTTCTTCAGCAATGCTCCCCTTGTGTTGGCCCTGGACAAGCTGCCGGCTGGCGAAGGCTCAGTGGATCTGCCAGGCCTGATGCGCATTTGCCGCCAGCACGGTCTGCGCACCCTGGCGATCCGCGCCAGCCGCATCGAAGACATCGCCGCCGCCATCGCCGTGGACATTCCCGTGCTACCGCCGTCCGGCGCCCGGGAACGGGTGCTGGAACTGAGCCCGGCCGAAGCGAAGAAAGCCCCGGAAAAACCACCGGAGCCCACCATCAAGCCAACGCGGGTCATCACCTCGCCGGTGCGCGGCGGGCAGCAGATTTATGCCCAGGGTGGCGATCTGGTCATCGTGTCGTCGGTCAGCCCGGGGGCGGAACTTCTGGCCGATGGCAACATCCATGTATACGGTCCGATGCGCGGTCGAGCGCTGGCCGGCGTCAAGGGTGATACCAAAGCCAGGATCTTCTGTCAGCAATTGAGCGCTGAGCTGGTTTCCATCGCCGGGCAGTACAAGGTCTCCGAGGATTTGCGTCGCGACCCCTTGTGGGGGGCCGGCGTTCAGATCAGCCTGTCGGGCGACGTGTTGAACATCATTCGGCTTTAACGGATACTGCCGCATTTTCCAAGCATCTCTAAAACGAGCGAAAACGGCTTAAACGACGTAGGAAAAAGGATCTGGCAGTGTTTACCGGAGGTAGACCCCGCCCGATAGCCGATTCCAGCCAAGCCTGTCCAATTGCAACGGTTTTCCAGAGATGTTTTTCAGGGGCTGACAAAGTCCCTTTTTCCTTAGGGGTGAAACACCTTGGCCAAGATTCTCGTGGTTACATCCGGCAAGGGTGGTGTGGGTAAGACCACCACCAGCGCCGCTATCGGTACCGGCCTCGCTCTGCGCGGCCACAAGACAGTCATCGTCGACTTCGACGTCGGTTTGCGTAACCTGGACCTGATCATGGGTTGCGAGCGTCGCGTGGTTTACGACTTCGTCAACGTGGTCAACGGCGAAGCGAACCTGCAACAGGCCCTGATCAAGGACAAGCGCCTTGAGAACCTCTACGTGCTGGCCGCCAGCCAAACCCGCGACAAAGACGCGCTGACCCAGGAAGGCGTGGAAAAAGTCCTGATGCAACTCAAGGAAGACTTCGAGTTCGTGGTCTGCGACTCCCCGGCCGGTATCGAGAAAGGTGCCCACCTGGCCATGTACTTCGCGGACGAAGCGATTGTCGTGACCAACCCGGAAGTGTCGTCGGTCCGTGACTCCGACCGCATGCTGGGCCTGCTGGCGAGCAAATCCCGTCGCGCCGAAAAGGGCGAAGAGCCGATCAAGGAACACCTGCTGCTGACCCGCTACAACCCGCAACGGGTCAGCGATGGCGAGATGCTGGGCGTCGAAGACGTCAAGGAAATCCTCGCGGTCACCCTGCTGGGTGTCATTCCGGAATCCCAAGCGGTACTCAAGGCTTCCAACTCCGGCGTGCCGGTGATTCTCGACGACCAGAGCGATGCCGGCCAGGCATACAGCGATGCCGTCGATCGCCTGCTGGGCAAGACCGTGGAGCATCGTTTCCTCGATGTAACGAAGAAAGGTTTCTTCGAGCGCCTGTTTGGAGGTAGGTAATGAACCTTTTTGACTTCTTTCGTGCCAACAAAAAGCCCAGTACCGCCTCGGTCGCGAAAGAGCGTCTACAGATCATCGTGGCGCACGAACGCGGCCAACGCAGCACCCCTGACTACCTGCCAGCCTTGCAGAAGGAACTGGTGGAAGTGATCCGCAAATACGTCAATATCGGTAGCGATGACGTGCATGTGGCGCTGGAAAGCCAGGGCAGCTGCTCGATCCTGGAACTCAATATCACCCTGCCGGATCGCTGATCGCCCCGGCGGGAGCCACGGCGGCTCGGGTCCTTCTTCTCCCACCCTTGGGTTTGAGAAGGACCCGAGCCGCCGTTGGCGTTTGTAACGAGACTGTTTTCAATGCCCCTGTCCAACATCCGCATCATTCATCAGGACGCCGCTGTCCTGGTGGTCGACAAGCCGACCCTGTTGCTTTCCGTGCCCGGCCGGGCCGACGACAACAAAGATTGCCTGATCACCCGCCTGCAGGAAAACGGCTATCCGGAAGCGCGAATCGTGCACCGACTGGACTGGGAGACCTCCGGCATCATCCTCTTGGCCCGTGACCCGGACACCCATCGCGAACTGTCCCGGCAATTTCATGATCGCGAAACCGAAAAAGCCTACACGGCGTTGTGCTGGGGCCAACCGGAGCTGGACAGTGGCAGCATCGACCTGCCCTTGCGCTACGACCCGCCGACCAAACCCCGGCATGTGGTGGACCATGAACAGGGCAAACACGCCCTGACCTTCTGGCGCGTACTGGAAC
Source organism: Pseudomonas sp. NFIX10 (assembly GCF_900111955.1). Classification (NCBI taxonomy): domain Bacteria; kingdom Pseudomonadati; phylum Pseudomonadota; class Gammaproteobacteria; order Pseudomonadales; family Pseudomonadaceae; genus Pseudomonas; species Pseudomonas sp. NFIX10. Next base: position 45,955 of record NZ_FOKH01000040.1, read on the forward strand.
GTTGCGGCGACTGGTGCCGGGTCGAGCTGACGCCGATCACCGGGCGCTCGCACCAATTGCGCGTACACATGCTGTCCATCGGTCACCCGCTGCTGGGCGACGGGCTCTACGCCCATCCGCAGGCCCTCGCCGCCTGGCCACGCCTGTGCCTGCACGCCAGCATGCTGAGCTTCACCCATCCGCAAAGCGGCGAGCGCTTGCGCTTCGAGTGCCCGGCACCGTTTTAGAACCGTGGGAAAAAGGGTACCTGGTGGACAGCTTCGAATACCACTGGGACCATGTCTGCAAGCGCGTGGATTACCTCAAGCTCGGCACGCGCCTACACGCCCACGGCATCCCCCCCGGACAACGCTTTCAAGCTCTACAACAGCGGGTTATGCGGTGTGACTGACAAAGACGGGGCGCTGCTGGCCCAGGCCGTCGGGCTGATCGATGACGGGCCCGTGGAACACCCCCGACGGGGGATTGGGCCTGCAACGCAGGCGGTCGATGGGGTAAACTCCCGCCCATCGCTGTCTGGAGTGACTTATGCGCGCAGAGTTGAACCAAGGCCTGATCGACTTCCTCAAGGCCTCCCCTACCCCGTTCCATGCCACCGCCAGCCTGGCCCAGCGCCTGGAGGCGGCCGGCTATCAGCGTCTTGACGAACGCGAGACCTGGGCCACCGAGGCCAACGGTCGCTACTACGTCACGCGCAACGACTCCTCGATCATCGCCTTCAAGCTCGGCCGCAACTCACCGCTGCACGACGGCATTCGCCTGGTCGGCGCCCACACCGACAGCCCTTGCCTGCGGGTCAAGCCACAGCCGGAGCTGCAACGCCACGGGTTCTGGCAGTTGGGCGTGGAAGTCTACGGCGGCGCGCTGCTGGCGCCGTGGTTCGACCGCGACCTGTCCCTGGCCGGGCGCGTGACCTTCCGCCGCGATGGCAAGGTCGAAAGCCAGTTGATCGATTTCAAGGCGCCGATCGCCACGATTCCGAACCTGGCCATCCACCTCAATCGCGAAGCCAACCAGGGCTGGGCCATCAACCCGCAGAACGAACTGCCGCCGATCCTCGCCCAGTTCGCCGGTGACGAGCGCGTCGACTTCCGTGCCGTGCTCACCGATCAACTGGCCCGCGAACACGGCCTGAATGCCGACGTGGTGCTCGATTACGAGTTGAGTTTCTACGACACCCAAAGCGCCGCGATCATTGGCCTGCACGGCGATTTCATTGCCGGCGCGCGCCTGGACAACCTGCTGTCGTGCTATGCCGGCCTACAAGCCTTGCTGAACGCCGACACCGAAGAAACATGCGTACTGGTGTGCAACGATCACGAAGAGGTTGGCTCATGCTCGGCCTGTGGCGCCGACGGCCCGATGCTGGAACAAACCCTGCGTCGCCTGCTGCCTGAAGGTGAAGAATTCGTCCGCACCATTCAGAAATCCCTGCTGGTGTCGGCGGACAACGCCCACGGCGTGCACCCCAACTATGCCGACAAACACGACGCCAACCACGGCCCCAAGCTCAACGCCGGTCCGGTGATCAAGGTCAACAGCAACCAGCGCTACGCCACCAACAGCGAAACCGCCGGGTTCTTCCGTCACCTGTGCATGGCCGAAGAAGTGCCGGTGCAGAGCTTCGTGGTGCGCAGCGACATGGGCTGCGGCTCGACCATCGGCCCGATCACCGCCAGCCAGCTGGGCGTGCGCACCGTGGACATCGGCCTGCCGACCTTCGCCATGCATTCGATCCGCGAACTGTGCGGCAGCCATGACCTGGCGCATCTGGTGAAGGTGCTGAGCGCGTTCTACGCCTCTCGCGAGTTGCCATAACCGCCCCGAAGGCATGATGAACCCTGTGGGAGCAAGGCTTGCCCGCGATGAAGGTGATGCGATTTTCTCAGAAATCGAGTCGCCTTCATCGCGAGCAAAGCTTGCTCCCACACAGCGTTCGCCTCGGGATTGAGGGGTGTGCTGACACACATCATCACAATCCGGAAAAACCCCAACTAGACTGGCTTTATCCCCCTGACAAGGCCGTCTCCATGGTTTCCATGTCTTCGTTCAACAGCATGCTGGTCCCCATCATCGCCGGCATGATCCTGCTGGCCATCGGCTTCAACTTCCGTGACAAGAACGTCGGGGTCTTCGCCATGTGGATCGGCATGTTGCTAATCCTCGCCACGGTGTTATTCAGGATCCTGGCCAAGCTCAACGAGTCAGCCTGAGTTCACCTCAAGCGGGCGGCTGCTCGGGCACATCCACCCCGACATGGATCGCGTCGTGTCGCCAGAACTCCAGGTCGCAGTCGATCAGCCGCTGGTGCTGGTCATAGTTGACCCGTGCGATGCGAAGCCCGGGGCTGCCCACCGAAACCCTCAACGCCGCTGCCGCTTCCGGCTGTAAAGAAGTGGGCACGATTTCGAACTTCACCCGGCCGTAGTGCAGGTCGTAATGGCGGGCGTACAACTCGGTGATGGACTGGTTGAGATCGAACTCGAGGATGTCCGGAAAATACTGCGGGTTCAGGTAGTGTTCGACGTACAGCACCAGGCGCTCGTCGATACGGCGCACGCGGCAGATCTGGATCACGCTGGACAGCGCCGGCAGTTGCAACCAGGCACACACGGCCGCCGAAGCCGGTTGCAGGCGCGCCGAGATCACTTGGGTAGAAGGCACACGCCCCTGGGCCGCCACCATGGCGTGGAAATGGCTGCGCTGCATCAGGTTGTAGGCCAGGCGCGGCGGCGAGACGAACCAGCCCCGGCGCTCCTCCCGATAGATCTGCCCCTGGGCTTCGAGCTGCAACAGCGCCTCGCGCACGGTAATCCGCGTGGTCCCGAACAATTCACTGAGCTTGCGCTCGGCCGGCAACTTGCTGCCGGGCGCCAGCAACCCGTGGTCGAGTTGCTCTTGCAGGACCTGTCCGATGGCTGTCACCGCTTTGGTTGCATCGATGCGCATCAACGTTACCTATCTGGACTAGACCAGCACTGTTTCGGGGCAGGATCGACGGTTCATCGATCCGCTTCTGGGTCCAGCAAGCCTAGGCACTGCACATGACTGGCAGATGACAGAGTCGCCGAACGGTCGTTGTTCCAGCGTGCAAATTAACGGCCAAGTCCTTTCAGATCAGCTGTTTAACCATGGTCTACGCTTAATTCGCAGCCAGCCTCCACGAGCCGGGTATTTCCGGGAGCCCGCGACACCGACATCAAAATGTCACAGGGCTCGCCTACATTGGCTCAGGTATTGCTGACCTAGACCAACACAACCGCAATCGCAGCGTTGAAAACGCCCATAGGAGCTTCGGATGAAACAGCTTTTCCTGGCATCACTGTTAGGCTCGACCATTGCCATGTGCACCGCCGCCATGGCCGCTGACACCGATCTGAAAACGCTGGAAGCCGCTGCGAAAGCGGAAGGCGCCGTCAACAGTGTCGGCATGCCCGATGACTGGGCAAACTGGAAAGGCACCTGGGACGACCTGGCCAAGGTCTACGGCTTGAAACACATCGACACCGACATGAGCTCGGCCCAGGAAATCGCCAAGTTCGCCGCCGAAAAAGACAATGCCAGCGCCGACATCGGCGACGTCGGGGCGGCGTTCGGTCCGATCGCGGTCAAGCAGGGCGTGGTCCAGCCCTACAAGCCAAGCACCTGGGAACAAGTGCCCGCCTGGGCCAAGGACAAGGACGGCAACTGGGCATTGGCCTACACCGGCACCATCGCCTTCATCGTCAACAAGAAGCTGCTGCACGGTTCCGAAGTGCCGACCAAATGGGCTGACCTGAAGACCGGCAAGTACAAAGTCTCCATCGGCGACGTGAGCACCGCGGCCCAGGCCGCCAACGGCGTGCTGGCGGCGGCCCTGGCCAACGGCGGCGATGAGAAGAACCTCCAGCCGGCCCTGTTGATGTTTGCCGAAATCGCCAAGCAAGGGCGCCTGTCCATGGCCAACCCGACCATCGCCACGATGGAAAAAGGTGAAATCGAAGTCGGTGTGGTCTGGGACTTCAACGGCCTGAGCTACAAGGCCAAGATGGCCAACCCGGATGACTACGTCGTGCTGATTCCGTCCGACGGCTCGGTCATCTCCGGCTACACCACCATCATCAACAAATACGCCAAGCACCCGAACGCCGCCAAGCTGGCCCGCGAGTACATCTTCAGCGACGCCGGCCAGATCAACCTGGCCAAGGGCAACGCCCGTCCGATCCGCGCCGAGCACCTGAAACTGCCGGAAGAAGTCCAGGCCAAGTTGCTGCCGAACGAGCAATACAAAGGCGTGACCCCGATCAAGGATGCGGATGCGTGGGAGAAGACGTCCAAGGCACTGCCGCAGACGTGGAATGAACAAGTCATCGTCGAGATGAAGTGAGGCGGTAGTCAGACCCGCTCGGATATCCACTGGCAATCCAATTGTGGGAGCAGGCCCTGTGGGAGCGAGCTTGCTCGCGATAAACGATGACACGGTATTGCTGTTGAACCGTGTCGCCTTCATCGCGAGCAAGCTCGCTCCCACAGAAGCTCGCTCCCACATTGGACCTGCGGTGAGTCCGAGTTTTCTGGTGTCCATCCGGAGTCCTGGTATCCATGAAGCACAACGTCATCCTGGTGGTGCTCGACGGTCTCAACCATGAGGTCGCCCGGCATGCCATGGGGCATTTGCAGGCTTACGTCGGCGCAGGACGCGCGGCCCTCTACACACTGGAATGTGAGTTGCCCGCCCTGTCCCGCCCACTCTACGAATGCATCCTTACCGGCGTCGTGCCCATCGACAGCGGGATCGTGCACAACAACGTCACGCGCCTGTCGAACCAGCGCAGCATATTCCACTACGCCACCCAGGCCGGCCTGAGCACAGCGGCTGCGGCGTACCACTGGGTCAGCGAGCTCTACAACGCTTCGCCCTTCGTGGCCGGTCGCGACCGTCACACCGACAACCCCGACCTGCCGATTCAATACGGGCATTTCTACTGGAATGACCACTACCCCGATTCCCATCTGTTCGCCGACGCCGAACACCTGCGCCAGCGCTACTTGCCGAACTTCCTGCTGGTGCACCCGATGAACATCGACGACGCCGGCCACAAGCACGGCCTCGACACTCCGCAATACCGCAACAGTGCGCGCTCGGCCGACATCAACCTGGCGGTCTACCTGCAAGCCTGGCTCGACGCCGGTTACCAGGTGCTGGTGACCTCCGATCACGGCATGAACAACGACCGTTCCCACAACGGCCTGCTGGCCGAAGAACGGGAAGTGCCGTTGTTCGTCCTGGGTGACAGCTTCAGTTTCGATCCCGCTGCCACGCCGAGGCAGACCGAGCTGTGCGGCACCATTTGCCAATTGCTCGGCGTCGACCACGACAAACCCTATTGCCAGGAGTTACTCAAGTGAACGCCATGACGCGCGGCAAATGGCTGGCAGCGTTGTGCCTGGTGCCCTTCGCGATTTTCTTCATCGTGTTCCAGATCGCCCCGCTGCTCTGGGTGCTGGTCAACAGTCTGGAATCGGAAGAGTTCGGCTGGGGCCTGGCCAACTTCAGCAAGATCTTCAGTTCCAAGTTCTACCTGCAAGCCATCCAGCACAGCCTGGAAATCAGCTTCTGGTCCAGTGTGTTCGGCATCGTCATCGCCGTGCTCGGCAGCTACTCATTGCGCCGTGTGGATTCGCGGCTGCGCAACTTCGTCAATGCCTTCGCCAACATGACCAGCAACTTCGCCGGCGTGCCCCTGGCCTTCGCCTTCATCATTTTGCTGGGGTTCAACGGCAGCATCACGATCATGCTCAAGCAAGCGGGGATCATCGAGGATTTCAACCTGTATTCGAAAACCGGGCTGATCATTCTCTACACCTACTTCCAGATTCCCCTGGGCGTGCTGCTGCTCTACCCGGCCTTCGACGCCCTGCGCGAAGACTGGCACGAATCCGCCGAGTTGCTCGGCGCCAGCGGCTGGCAGTTCTGGCGGCACATCGGCTTGCCGGTGCTGACCCCGGCGCTGCTGGGCACCTTCGTGATCCTGCTGGCCAACGCCCTCGGCGCCTACGCCACGGTCTACGCGCTGACCACCGGTAACTTCAACGTGCTGCCGATCCGCATCGCCGCCATGGTCTCCGGCGACATTTCCCTCGACCCGAACCTGGCCAGTGCCCTGGCCGTGGTGCTGGTGGCGTTGATGACCGTGGTGACCATCGTCCATCAGTTGCTGCTCAGGAGGAGCTACCATGTCTCGCGCTGAACCGGGCTCCGTCGGGCTCTATCATCGGGCAGTGGTGTACCTGCTGTTCGCCATCCTGCTGCTGCCCCTGGCCGGCACGCTGGTCTACTCCATCGCCAGCAGTTGGTCGGCCACCGTGCTACCCAGCGGCTTCACCTTCAAATGGTATGTGCAGTTGTGGAGCGATCCGCGCTTTCTCCATGCCTTCGGTCAATCGTTGCTGGTCTGTGTCGGTGCGCTGGTGCTCTCGGTGGTGTTGATCCTGCCGTTGCTGTTCGTGGTGCATTACCACTTCCCCAAACTCGACGCGCTGATGAACATCCTCATCCTGCTGCCGTTCGCGGTGCCGCCCGTGGTGTCGTCGGTAGGGCTGTTGCAACTCTATGGCTCCGGGCCGCTGGCGATGGTCGGTACGCCGTGGATCCTGATCGGTTGCTACTTCACCGTCGCCCTGCCGTTCATGTACCGGGCGATCACCAACAACCTGCAGGCCATCAACCTGCGCGACCTGATGGACGCCGCCCAACTGCTTGGCGCCAGCACCTTCCAGGCCGCGTTCCTGGTGGTGCTGCCGAACCTGCGCAAGGGGCTGATGGTGGCGCTGCTGCTGTCCTTCTCGTTCCTGTTCGGCGAATTCGTGTTTGCCAACATCCTGGTCGGTACCCGCTATGAAACCCTGCAGGTCTACCTGAACAACATGCGTAACAGCAGCGGCCACTTCACCAGTGCGCTGGTGATCTCCTATTTCTTCTTCGTACTGGTCCTGACCTGGGCGGCCAATATCTTGAACAAGGACAAAAGCCAATGAGCTACGTCAGCGTCCAACACCTGCAAAAAAGCTATGCCGGCACCCCGGTGTTCAGCGACATCAACTGCGAGATCGCCAAGGGCGAATTCGTCACCCTGCTCGGCCCTTCCGGTTGCGGCAAATCCACGCTGTTGCGCTGCATTGCCGGCCTGACCCCGGTGGATGCCGGCCAGATCATCCTCGACGGACAAGACATCGTCCCGCTGAGTCCTCAGAAACGCGGCATCGGCATGGTCTTCCAGAGCTACGCCCTGTTCCCGAACATGACCGTGGAGCAAAACGTCGCCTTCGGCCTGCGCATGCAAAAGGTCGACGCCTCGGACAGTCGCCAGCGCGTGCTGGAAATCCTGCGCCTGGTGGAGCTGTACGATTTCGCCGCCCGCTATCCCCATCAACTCTCCGGCGGCCAATGCCAGCGTGTCGCCCTCGCCCGCTCCCTGGTCACCCGGCCGCGCCTGTTGCTACTGGACGAGCCGCTGTCAGCCCTGGATGCGCGGATTCGCAAGCACTTGCGTGAACAGATCCGACAGATCCAGCGTGAATTGGGCCTGACCACGATTTTCGTCACACATGACCAGGAAGAAGCCCTGACCATGTCTGACCGGATTTTCCTGATGAACCAGGGAAAGATCGTACAAAGCGGCGATGCCGAAACCCTTTACACTGCGCCTGTCGATGTCTTTGCCGCCGGCTTCATCGGCAACTACAACCTGCTGGACGCCGACAGCGCGAGCAAACTGCTGCAGCGGCCGGTGAACGGTCGCATCGCCATCCGCCCGGAGGCCATCGAGCTGAGCCGCAGCGGCCAGGCCGATGCGCTGATCCGCAGCCACAGCTTGCTGGGCAACGTCATCCGCTACCGGGTCGAGGCCCGAGGCGTGGAATTGGTGGTGGATGTGCTCAACCGCTCGGCCGCCGACCTGTACCCCGATGGCGCACGGTTGGCACTTTCCATCGATCCATCGGCGCTGTGTGAGGTAGCCTGATGGCTTTGTTGATTTTGAAGCTGATCTTGAAAAGGGAAACACGCTGATGGCCCTGGCAATTTTTGATCTGGACGAAACCCTGATCCACGGCGACTGCGCCACCCTCTGGAGTGAACAGATGGGTCGCCTGGGCTGGGTCGATCCCGAGTCGTTCATGCGGCGCAACAACGAGCTGATGGACGCCTACAGCCACGGCAAGCTGAGCATGGAAGAGTACATGGACTTCAGCCTGGAACCGATGATCGGCCGCACACCGGAAGAAATCGAGCACCTGGTGGCGCCGTGGGTGGAAGACTTCATCGAACCGATCATCTTCAGCGACGCCACCAGGACCATCGCCGAACACCGCAAGGCCGGCGACCGGATCCTGGTAATCTCGGCCTCGGGCACGCATCTGGTCAAGCCGATTGCCGAACGCCTGGGCATCGATGAGATCCTGGCGATCGAGCTTGAAGTGGCCCATGGCGTGTACAGCGGCAAGACCGTGGGCACCCTGACCTACCGCGAAGGCAAGATCGCGCGGCTGCTGGATTGGCTGGATGCCGAGGAGGAGAACCTGGAAGGCGCGAGTTTCTATTCCGACTCGCGCAACGACCTGCCGTTGTTGCTCAAGGTCGATCACCCGCACGTGGTGAACCCGGACCCGGTGTTGAAGGCCCATGCCGAATCGGCCGGATGGCCAATCCATAGTTGGAAATAAGCAGCCCCGTGTGGGAGCGAGCTTGCTCGCGATGGCGGTGGATCAGCAGACATTGATTTAGCTGACACACCGCAATCGCGAGCAAGCTCAGCTCCCACAGGCTCAGCTCCCACAGCTTCAGCCCCTAGCCCAGCAGCAGCCACAGGCTCCAGCCGAGCAACAACAATCCGCAGAGACGACTGAGCCAGAGTCCCTGCGGCAGGTTTTTCTCCAGCAGGATGAAGGCACCGATCACTGCCACCCAGAGCAGGTTCATCACGCCGACCACGAACAGCAGGCCCATCAGGGCCCAGCAGCAACCCAGGCAGTAAGCGCCATGGGCCAGGCCCATGCGCCAGCCACCGAGCACGTCGGGGCGCCAGTAGCCGAGAAGAAAATGCATCGGCCCGCGACAATGCTCAAGGCAGACCGCCTTGCTCGGCAGCCACTGATAGACGCCTGCGACCAGCAGTAGGCCAGCGCCTAGGGCGGTACTGCTGCTGCGCATCCCCGGACTGAGCAGGGCGAGCCGCTCGAGCGCCCATTGCAGCGCCGTGGCGCCCAGGGCGAAGCCAGCCCAGACCAGGCCATAGGCACTGCAAAACAGCAGCAGGGCCAACGAATTCGACGCCCTGCATGCGCCATTCGACAATGGCCATGACCAACCTCTTCACCTGGCGGGTGAAATGAAAGTTGCGGTTACCCCCATCCCTCCTCAATTAACGCTAGCAGGGGGCACGCATCGGGTACGGGCTGCCGACCAAAGGTCCGCTTGCCCGTGGTTGCCGGACAAAGGTGAAAGCCACCGTCTACATCACTTTGTCGTTGTCACTGCTGGTGAGTCTGCGAAACAGCAACAGGCACTATGGCTAGAGCCCGCAATACACCTGCATCGCATTCAGGGCCGTATCATCCCCACTGCCCTGATCGGGTTCCACCTTGGTCCGAAACCCCCTCACTTTCTTTGCACCGAAGCCATCGAGGCAGCTATAGAATCCGGTCCATTCTCCCCATGCGGCTGGCGGGTCACCTATCAGGGTTTCCGACCCACAATTCATCTTGATATTGCCGGCGGCAGTATCGTCCTTCGAACCCTTTTCCTTGTTCCGCCCCTGAAACCGCTCCACCTGAATGGCAAACGCTATGACGGGATGTTCACGACAAACGTAGTCCTTGCCCCAATTACCCCACTTTCCTTCAAGGCTTCGGATGTAAGTTGCCGTTCCGTTGACTCCGCTCTTGCATATAAGCTGGACCGCATTTAATGCACTATCGTCGCCATTACCCTGATAGGGTTCACTTTTAAGTCGGAATCCCCAGACATATTGTCCCTGAGGGCAGTATGCAGCCGCGCCCCAATCTCCCCATGGCCCTTGTTCTGACGTGTCTGAAGGCACTTGTGCTTGGGCAGCCTCAACGAGTACCCATGAAAATGCACAAACCAGCGCGTGTAGAACGACATGATCAGACATGCCAGTGCCCTACTTGAACTTGGAAAAGGCTTTTGCCAGATCCAGAATTGCTTTTTCGTCTTGCCTGTCCATGTCGCCGTCGCCATCAGCGTCGGTTTTGACATTGACCGTATCGTAGGGGCCGTTCTTTTTCGAAGCAGAGACAAAAGTCGCGAACTGCAATTTCTTGCCCTTATAGATCTCCAGGACAACGTCGGGCGATCTGTTGTCGTCAACATATTCCTGGGTCATGCGGAGCTCTTTCGTAGCCATCACAGCACCTCTTCTGTTAGTGGACACTAAACAGAGAGACATCTATTACTCTCGAACCCACTCTAGAGTGACTTTCTTCGTGGTGTCTACTGTCAGACTTGACAGGGTGTATGCCTATCGAGCCCTTTGAAAATTCCGGCGAGCGTGGGAGCAAGCACTTACTACAGGACACTCAAATTCCTGTGTCGAGCAAGCTTGCTCCCTCGCCACAGGAACCACAGCAGTACTTCTTGCGACTAGCTCAGGCTCTCATCAATCACCAACACCAACTTGCCCGACACCTGATTGGTCGCCAGCTCCGCGAACGCCGCTTCGGCGTCCTTGATCGCGAAGGTCCGGGCCAACTGCGGGCTCAGGCGCTTGTCGGCAAACAGCGGCCACACCTGTTGCCCCAGTTCGCTGATCAGGTCGGCCTTGAATTGCTCATCGCGACTGCGCAGGGTCGAGCCGAGCAGTTGGATACGCTTGCCCAGCACCTGGGCCAGATCGAGCTCGGTCGAGCGCCCGCCCATCAGGCCGATCAACACCCAACGGCCGTCAACTGACAAAAGTTTCACGTTGAGTTTGGCGTAGCTGCCACCCACCGGATCGAGGATCACGTCGAAGGGACCGAGGTCGTTCAAACTCTCCAGGCCATCGGTGCGTACCACGCCACCCTGGGCGCCCAGGGCCTCGCAATAGGACAGCCGCTCGGTCGAACCGACACTGACCCAGCATGGGTTGCCGAACGCCTTGCACAGCTGGATCGCGGCCGAACCGACACCGCTGGCCCCGGCGTGCAGCAGCACTTTCTCGCCCGGTTTGAGCGCCGCCAGCTGGAACAGATTCAGCCACGCGGTGCTGTAGACCTCAGGCAGCGCGGCCGCTTCAGCCAAGGACAGGCCTTCGGGCACCGGCAGCACATGGCGGCCATCGACCACCACCTCCTCGGCCATTCCACCGCCGGCCAGCAACGCACAAACGCGGTCGCCCACCTGCCAGGACGAGCCCGGCCCGACCTCGCTGATCACCCCGGAACACTCCAGCCCCAACACCTGGCTGGCGCCGGGTGGCGGCGGGTAAAGTCCGGCTTTTTGTAACAAATCGGCCCGATTCAGGCCAGCGGCCGCCACACGGATGCGAACTTGCCCCACATCACACGTCGGGCTCGGCTCATCTGCCCATACCACTTGGCCTTCAACGCCTTGCAATGCTTTCACGGTGCCTCCATAGTGAGTCTCGACTGGGCCCGCTGCTTCAACGCCGGGCTTTCTTGCATTATGCGCCCGGGCCACATGGAACCGGCGACTTCAAAGACGGCCTAATATGCGTTATCAATTGTCCCTGCGTCGAATCAGCATGAAGCACCTATTTCCCAGCACCGCCCTCGCGCTCGTCATTGGCCTCGGCCTGTTACCGTTGTCGAACGATACGTTCGCGGCCAACAGCTGGGACAAGCTTCAGCCCGATCGCGACGAAGTGATTGCCAGCCTTAATGTCGTCGAATTGCTCAAGCGCCATCACTACAGCAAGCCGCCGCTCGATGACGCGCGCTCGGTCATCATCTATGACAGCTATTTGAAGCTGCTCGATCCATCGCGCAGTTATTTCCTGGCCAGCGACATCGCCGAATTCGACAAGTGGAAAACCCAGTTCGACGATTTCCTCAAGAGCGGCGACCTGAACGCCGGGTTCACCATCTACAAGCGCTACCTGGACCGCGTGAAGGCGCGTCTGGACTACGCCCTTGCCGAGCTGGACAAAGGTGTCGACAAAATCGATTTCAATACCAAGGAAACCTTGCAAGTCGACCGCAAGGACGCCCCTTGGCTCAAAAGCACAGCCGAACTCGATGACCTGTGGCGCAAGCGCGTCAAGGACGAAGTGCTGCGCATGAAAATCGCCGGCAAGGATCCCAAGCAGATCCAGGAAACCCTGACCAAGCGCTACAAGAACCAATTGGCGCGCCTGGACCAGACCCGCGCCGAGGACATTTTCCAGGCGTACATCAACACCTTTGCCATGTCCTACGACCCGCACACCAACTATCTGTCGCCGGATAACGCGGAAAACTTCGACATCAACATGAGCCTGTCCCTGGAAGGCATCGGTGCCGTGCTGCAGAGCGACAACGACCAGGTGAAGATCGTGCGCCTGGTCCCGGCGGGCCCCGCAGACAAAACCAAACAGGTCAGCCCGGCGGACAAGATCATCGGTGTCGCCCAAGGCAACAAGGAAATGGTCGACGTGGTCGGCTGGCGCCTCGACGAAGTGGTCAAGCTGATCCGCGGTCCGAAAGGCTCGGTGGTGCGCCTGGAAGTCATCCCGGCCAGCAACGCACCGAACGACCAGACCAGCAAAATCGTGGCCATCACCCGTGAAGCGGTGAAACTGGAAGAGCAGGCGGCGAAGAAATCGATCCTAAACCTCAAGCAGGACGGCAAGGACTACAAGCTCGGCATCATCGAGATCCCAGCTTTCTATCTGGACTTCAAGGCCTTCCGCGCCGGGGATCCGGACTACAAGAGCACCACTCGTGACGTCAAGAAGCTGCTGACCGAACTGCAGAAGGAAAAGGTCGACGGCGTGGTCATCGACTTGCGCAACAACGGCGGCGGCTCCCTGCAGGAAGCCACCGAGCTGACCAGCCTGTTCATCGACAAGGGCCCGACCGTGCTCGTGCGTAACGCCGATGGCCGAGTGGATGTGCTGGAAGACGAAAACCCGGGCGCGTTCTATAAAGGGCCGATGGCCTTGCTGGTCAACCGCTTGTCGGCATCGGCCTCGGAGATTTTCGCCGGCGCCATGCAGGACTATCACCGTGCACTGATCATCGGCGGCCAGACCTTCGGCAAAGGCACCGTGCAGACCATCCAGCCGCTCAACCACGGCGAGCTGAAGCTGACCCTGGCGAAGTTCTACCGGGTGTCCGGCCAGAGCACCCAGCACCAGGGCGTACTGCCCGACATCGATTACCCGTCGATCATCGACACCAAGGAAATCGGTGAAAGCGCCCTGCCCGAAGCCATGCCGTGGGACACCATCCGGCCGGCGATCAAACCGGCCGTGGACCCATTCAAGCCGTTCCTGGCCCAACTCAAGTCCGACCACGACGCGCGCTCGGCCCAAGACGCGGAGTTCGTGTTCATCCGCGACAAGCTGGCCCTGGCGCAGAAGTTGATGATGGAGAAAACCGTCACCCTCAACGAGGCCGACCGTCGCGCGCAGCATGCCGACATCGAGGCCAAGCAACTGGCCATGGAAAACCTGCGTCGCAAGGCCAAGGGCGAAGAGCCGCTCAAAGAGCTGAAGAAAGAAGACGAAGACCTGATCACCGAGCCGGAGAAAACCAAGCCGGAAGACGATGCCTACCTGAGCGAGACCGGGCGGATCCTGCTGGATTACCTGAAACTCAATACGGCGATCGCCAAACACTAAGATGATGGCCATTTAATGGTGATGCTCGTCGGAGTGTCATCAAACTGACATCAGTCTGTCGTGAAATACAGGACTGGGTGCCCCGCATCCGGTCCTTTTTTTATCGCCAGAGATTGCCATGACCACGACAGAACAGCTGAGTGCCTTGAGTTCGATCCTGGCTCAAAGCGGTTTGCACAGTCTGTTCCAACCGATCATCTGCCTTTCCGAACGGCGCATCGTGGGTTATGAAGCCTTGACCCGCGGCCCTTCCAACAGCCCGCTGCACTCGCCCATCGCGCTGCTCTCCGTGGCGCGCCAGGCCGGACGCCTCAGCGAGCTGGAGCTGGCCTGCCGCCGCAGCGCCTGCCAGCGCTTCAACGAGCAAAAATTGCCGGGCAAGCTGTTTCTCAACGTCTCGCCCGAATCCCTGCTGGAATCCGCACACCAGACGGGACGCACGCTGCAATTGCTGCAAGACTTCGGCATCGCACCCAGCCAAGTGGTGATCGAGCTGACCGAACAGACCCCTATCGATGACTTCCAGCTCCTGCAAACCGCCCTGCATCACTACCGGGCCATGGGTTTCTCGATTGCCCTGGACGACCTCGGCGCCGGTTATTCGAGCCTGCGGTTGTGGTCCGAATTGCGACCCGACTATGTGAAGATCGACCGGCATTTCATCGACGGCATCCATCAGGACGCCCTCAAGCGCGAGTTCGTGGGCTCGATCCTGAAAATCGCCCGGGCCTCCCGCGCCCAGGTGATTGCCGAGGGAATCGAACTGCCGGAAGAACTGGCGGTGCTGATCGAAATGGGTGTCGACCTGGTCCAGGGTTATCTGCTGGCTCGCCCCCAGGAACAACCGTCACGCGATGCCAGGGCGCTGATGCCCAGGCAGGACAGCGGCGTGGCGGCGCTGAGCGATGAGATCAACGACCTCAGTGCGCTGCTCAACGAACAACCGGCGATGGCCCACAACACACCGACCGCCACCGTGTTGGAAGCGTTTCGGCGCCAGGCCAACCTCAACTCCCTGGCCGTGCTGGACAATCAGAACCAGCCCTGCGGCATCGTCCATCGCCATTCACTCTCCGACGCCTTGCTCAAACCCTTCGCCACCGACCTGTTCGCCCGCAAGCCCATCAGCCGGCTGATGAGCGATGACTTTCTCGCGGTGGAGTTGAACCAATCGCTGCAACAAGTCAGCCGCCTGATCACCAGCCGCGCCCGACAACGCATCGAAGAAGACTTCATCATCACCCTCAACGGCGGCTACCTGGGCCTGGGCCGGGTGATCGACGTGCTCAAGCTCATCACCGAACTTAAAATCCAACAGGCCCGCTACGCCAACCCACTGACCCTGCTGCCGGGCAACGTCCCGATCCAGCAATGCCTCACACGCCTGCTGCAACAACGGCAGGAATCGGTGATCTGCTACGTGGACATCGACAGCTTCAAGCCCTTCAACGACATCTATGGCTATGGCCGCGGCGACGAAGTCCTGCTGTGCCTGGCCCAATGCCTGAACGAACGCATCGACCCCAGCCGCGACTTCGTCGGCCACATCGGCGGCGACGACTTCCTGCTGGTCCTCGGCCCGGAAGACTGGCGCAAACGCCTGGACCAATTGCTGAGCGACTTCCAGACCCATTGCCGGCGCTTCTACCGGCCTGAACATCTGGAGGCGGGGTGCTTTACGGCGTTGAATCGGCAGGGCATTCGACAGGAGTTCGCGTTGTTGTCGCTGTCGATTGGGGTGGTGCATCTGCGCGCCGAGGCCTGTGAGGAATTGGACGCCAGTCAGTTGGCTGAGCTGGCTTCCCAGGCCAAGCATAATGCCAAGGAGATTTTGGGGGGGAGTGTGTATTTGGTGGAGGGTTTGGCTGAGCGGGAGGTTGTGGTGGCGTTGGGGTTGTCGGTGTAGGCGGATTCCCAATGGCGCCCTCGCCCGAACTCCTGGCGCTAACCCTGTGGCGAGGGAGCTTGCTCCCTCGCCACGAAAAGCGGTTTGGTGTGCAGTAGGGGGCCGTTTCGATCATTCCCACGCTCCTGCGTGGGAATGTCGCCAGGGACGCTCTGCGTTCCGCTTCTGAATGTGACGCAGAGCGTCACGGGATGCATTCACGCAGCAGGTAACGATTAAATACTCTTTCTAAATTAAGTTATGAGTTTTCGGCCACCTCTGACTGATAGCGCTTGAGGCAGCTCAGCAAAACTCTCATAAAGTGAGGCGGATCCTTAACATCATCATCGAAATATGTGATTATCCTCGAAAATATCTCATCAAAATTCGCCCCCTCTTCCAGATAGAAGGAAATTTTTTCAATAAACCATTCGCGCTCATGAGATTGAAATGTTAAAAAATCAGCTTTAAGCAAGGAATCAAACAACTCCACCAACTCAGAGTCGGCGTTGATATCCTTCGAGACAATAATCTCCTCCCTTGCCTCATCTATCGTATTCTCTATATCAAATACAAATAAGAGACTTCTTAGCACAACCATATCAGACGACTTCGTCATCACTCAAATTCCGTATAACTGGTTATCGGAAGGCCTTTGTCATTCAGTATCACCACAGCCTTTGTTTGCTCGCCATATTCCAACCCTTCCTTTTTATATCCCTCTCCGACTTTTCTTCCAAACTCAATAGGCTCACGAGATTGTTGCAGACCACCTTCCTTGAAAACAAGCCGTGCTCTATTTATCGCATAAAGTTGATCTCGATGACTTATGAAGTGTGTTGCCGCAGTAGGGATTTTAGGTTCTCCCTTTTTTTTACCTTTGGTATAACGTTCAATTTCACCCGTTGTAGGGTTTTTACCAGATTGCAGCCGTTCCATTTGCGATTGCAAGGTAGTCTGCGCACCGTGTTTTTCCAGAAAGTGAGCACCATCAATAGAACCTTCCATCTCCCTTAACTCCTTATAAGCTTTTGCCTCCGCTAGTTCATGCTCTTGTGCCCGCTGCTCCGCCGTCATCGGCAGCGTCGGCTCACCCTCATCGACCCCACCCTTCGCCGCCGGATCCTGCCCTCCAACCGCCGGCCGACACCCACCCTGCCCCGGGCAATCCACCAACCCCAACGGATCCACCCACCCCGTCGGGTTCACCGTGTAGCGGTACCCATTGAGCCCACCCGCCAGCTTGCTCGGGTCAGGCGTCAAATAGCGGCCGGTTTCGGGATTGTAGTAGCGGTGCCGGTTGTAGTGCAGGCCGCTTTCCGGGTCGAAGTATTGGCCCTGGAACCGCAGGGGTTGTTCCAGCTGTTCGCCGCCGCTGTGGGTGAGTTCGGTGAGTTTGCCGTAGCCGTTGTAGCGCGCCGTCCAGACGATCTGGCCGGCGGGGTTGGTCAGTTCCTGGGGCGTGCCCAGGTGGTCGAGGTGGTAGTAGAACGGGCGGGCGTCGGGGCCTTCGCCATCGAGCAGGGCCAGGGGGCGGAAGGTGCCTGGTTCGTAGACATAGCTGCGGTGGTGGCGCGGGCTGTTTTCGGCAACGAGCTGGTCGCCCTGCCAGA